>JANLQC010000235.1:0-7707 GCA_031367575.1 Betaproteobacteria bacterium
ACTTTTGCAGGAATTGTTCCAGCCATTCGACACTCTCGGCGTCCAGATGGTTGGTCGGTTCATCGAGCAGCAGCATGTCGGGTTTGGATAACAGCAAACGGCACAATGCGACGCGGCGCTTTTCACCTCCGGACAATTTGCCGACCATCGCTTCCCACGGCGGCAGGCGTAGCGCGTCGGCGGCGATTTCAAGTTGCGTATCGGTGTTGTCGCCGCCTTCGGCCGCGATGATCGCCTCTAACTTGGCTTGTTCGGTCGCGAGTAGATCGAAATCGGCGTTCTCGTCGGCGTAGGCCGCATGCACCTCATCGAGCCTTGCCTTGGCCTGCAACACGCCGCCAATGCCTTCCTCGACCGATTGGCGCACGGTCTGGTCGGGATTCAATTGCGGTTCCTGTGGCAGGTAGCCGATCTTGATGCCGGGCATCGGTACCGCTTCGCCTTCGATTTCCTTGTCGAGGCCGGCCATGATTTTGAGCAGCGTGGATTTGCCGGAGCCGTTCACGCCCAGCACGCCGATCTTGGCACCGGGGAAAAAGGACAGCGAAATATTCTTGAGAATCTGGCGTTTGGGCGGAACAATCTTGCCCACGCGATTCATGGTGTATACGTACTGAGCCATGGTGTTTGCTGCCTTGCGAAGTAAAGGTGAAGCCGGGGTAAAAACGGGGGTCCGCGGGGAAGCCGTATTTTACGCGAGTGCCGGCGCAATTTGACTGAAGCGGCGTAAATTACTCTGCCGACTTCGCCTCAGGCCGCATCGGCAAGACGCGAAGTCGGCAAATGTAAGTCCGCACCGGCGAAATGCGACCAAAATGCCACTTGTCCCTTCGATTGGAACTGCAATGAACCACAAATTCGACGCCATCGTTATCGGCACTGGCCAATCCGGCCCGGCGCTTGCCGTGCGGCTCGCCCACGCGGGGCACAAAACCGCCATCATCGAACGCAAACTGTTTGGTGGCACCTGCGTCAACGTCGGCTGCATTCCCACCAAAACGCTGATTGCGAGCGCACGCGTCGCACACGTTGCGCGCCACGCCGCCGACCATGGTGTGATGATCGACGGCGGCATCAAGGTTGACATGGTCAAGGTCAAGGCGCGCAAGGACGCGGTGGTGCGCCAATCGAATGAAGGCGTGGCCAATTGGCTGAAAGAAACACCAAATCTCACCGTGATCGAAGGCCACGGCCGGTTTGAAAGTGCGCGCACGGTGCGGGTCAATGACGATCTGCTCGAGGCGGAAAAAATCTTCATCAACGTCGGGGGCCGTGCCACCGTTCCCGATATTCCGGGGCTCGCCGATATCGCTTACCTCACCAACTCGAACATGATGGATATCGATTTTCTGCCGCCGCATCTGGTGATTATTGGCGGCAGCTATATCGGCCTCGAATTCGCGCAGATGTATCGCCGCTTTGGCAGCCGCGTGACCGTACTGGAACACGGGCCGCGCATCGTCAGCCGCGAACATGAGTCGGTATCGAAAGCGGTGCAGGACATTCTGGCGAAGGAAGGTGTCGAGTTTGAATTAAATGCGAAAAACATGGCGGTGGCGGCGCGCAATGGCGGCGTGGTGGTTTCCATGAGTGACGGCAGCACCTCACGCGACGTTGACGGTTCGCATCTATTGTTGGCGGTGGGCCGTGTGCCCAATAGCGGCAACCTTGGCCTCGACAAAGCGGGCATCAAAACCAATGAGCGCGGCTACATCGAGGTCGATGATCAATTGCGCACCAGCGTGCCCGGCGTCTGGGCGCTGGGTGACGCGAATGGCCGCGGTGCGTTCACGCATACCTCGTACAACGATTTCGAAATTGTTGCCGCCAATCTGTTGGATGGAGAATCCCGTTCGGTGAATGATCGCATTACCTGTTATGCACTGTTCACCGATCCGCCGCTCGCGCGTATCGGCATGAATGAAGGCGAGGCGAAAACGTGGATGCAAAAAACCGGCGGCGCGGTGTTGATCGGCAAAATGATGATGGCGCGTGTCGGTCGTGCGCGCGAGCGTGGCGAAACGCAGGGCTTCATGAGTGTGCTGATCGACGCGGCATCAAAAAAAATTCTTGGTGCCACGCTGCTGGGCATTGAAGGCGATGAGGCGATACATTGCCTGCTCGATGTGATGTACGCCGGAGCGCCATATACGGTCATTCAACGCGCGATGCATATTCATCCGACGGTGTCGGAGTTGATTCCAACGATGCTGGGAAATCTGAAACCGTTGGTACCCTGAGAGTCGCACCCACTTGTCATTGCCGCGAATGCAGGAATCGATGTTTGGTTGAACAATCGTGGTTTCCGAAAAAAAGACTCCTGGATACCGGTTGGCATCAACCCCAGCTTCCCATTTAAACTGTCGGCATGAAAATACCCAAACGGCTGCAACCCCTGATCGAAGACGGCCTGATCGACGGCGTGGTGCGCCAGCTCATGAGTGGCAAGGAAGCGATGGTGTTCGTGGTGCGCTGTGGCGGGGAAACGCGCTGCGCGAAGGTCTACAAGGAAGCCAACAAACGCGCGTTTCGCCAGGCCGTCGATTACACCGAAAACCGCAAAACCAAGAACACCCGGCAGGCGCGCGCGATGGCCAAAGGCACGCGCTTCGGTCGCGAATCCCAGGAAGCGGCATGGCAGAACGCGGAAGTCGATGCGCTCTATCGCCTTGCCGCCGCCGGTGTGCGCGTACCGAAGCCGTACAACTTTCACGAGGGCGTGTTGTTGATGGAGTTGGTAACGGATGCAGAAGGCAATGCCGCGCCGCGCTTGAACGATGTCGAATTTCCGCCCGGGCTCGCGCTCAAATATCACCTTGCGTTGATCCGCGAAGTGGTGCGCATGCTATGCGCGGGCGTGATCCACGGCGACCTTTCCGAATTCAATATTCTGGTCGGCGGCGATGGCCCGGTGATCATCGATCTGCCGCAGGCGGTGGACGCGGCGGGCAACAATCATGCGCAAGCGATGCTGGAACGCGATGTCGGCAATTTGCGAAATTTTTTCGGCCGCTTCGCACCGGAATTATTGACGACTCACTACGGCCGCGAGATCTGGGCGCACTATGAAAAAGGCACGCTCACGCCGGATGTCGTGCTGACCGGGCGCTTCGAGCGCAAGCAAAAAGCGCTGGATATGGATAGTGTGTTGCGTGAGATTGAAGACACGCAGCTGGAGGAAGCGGCGCGAAAGATGCGGATGCAGGGCGGTGGATAATCGACATTTCCGCGTCGGAGCGTGGACTCGATACGGTGATGACGTCGCATTGTTCCAATCGACAGCGGATTGGCTCGCAACAGCGCGCCAACGAATGACTTTCACGCTTTGCAATTGATGTCCGGTGACGCATTTGACAGGTCATGGGCATGGGCCGAAAATTGGCCGTTCGATGGATGCGGCGAGTTTCTTGAACCTTGGCGGTTTGCTGCCGCCAGTCGGAAAATGACTCTGGAAGGGGACACACACATGAAACTGACGAACCTCACGCTCACGCTGGTCACCGCCGGCATCGTCACGCTCGGCGTTTTTGCCATAACGCCAAGTGTTGCCGGGTTGCAGGATGCGCCAGCGTATTTTGATCCGCTGTTTGCCAACGGCAAAGCCTGTGCACCGGCCCAGGCCGGCGTGCCGCCGCTGCTACGAAATCTGATTCTCGCCAAGGCCGAGACCGCGCCTTTTCAGCCCGGCCAGCGGAAGACGGGCAAGATTGATAAAGCGTTGACAGACGCACCGCCGCTGTTCAAGGATCTGGGCACCCTGCAATACAAGATAAGTACCGTCAATGCTGAGGCACAGGCGTATTTCAATCAGGGCCTGCGCCTGACCTTCGCGTTCAATCATGCCGAAGCGGCGCGTGCATTCCGCGCCGCACAGCAACTGGATCCGCAATGCGCCATGTGTTTCTGGGGCGAGGCGCTGGTGCTCGGGCCGAACATAAACGCACCGATGTTTCCGGAGGCAGTGACACCGGCCGTTGCTGCGGCGCAGAAAGCGGTGGAGCGCAGTGCATCGGCGAGTGAATCCGAGAGAGCGCTGATCATCGCCGTCGCAAAACGCTATTCCGTCGATCCCAGGGCGGAGCGTGCGGCGCTCGACAAGGTTTATGCGGACGCGATGACCGAGGCGGCAAAAAAATTCCGTGCTGACGACACCATTCAAGTGTTGTTCGCGGAGTCGCTGATGGATCTCACGCCGTGGGATTACTGGGAAGCGGCGGGTGCCAAACCGAAGAACCGGACGGCGGAATTGATTGATGCGCTCGAGCGCGTGCTGGAACGCAATCCCACCCACGCCGGGGCGATCCACTATTACATTCACGCGATCGAAGCCTCCACCAAACCGGAAAAAGCGTTGCCGTACGCGCGCCAGCTCGGCAAACAAATGCCCGGTGCCGGACACATCGTGCATATGCCAGCGCATATTTACTACCGCCTCGGCCTGTACAAGGAGGCGTTGCAAGCAAATCTTGCCGCCATTGCGGTTGACGAGAAGTACTTCAGCCATTCGGCGAGCGACCCGTTCTACAAAGGTGCTTATTATCCGCATAACGTGCATTTCGTCATGGTCTCGGCACTGATGGGTGGAGAAGGCAAAACCGCGCTCGACGCCGGTGCCAAACTCGACAAAGTCATCGATCCGGAATTCCTGAAAATGGCGGGCGCGCTGCAACCGGTGAAGGCGGCACCCTATTTTTCGCATGTGCAATTCAGCACGCCGGAAACGATTCTGGCTTTGCCCGACCCAGGCAACGATTTCATTCTGGTCAACGCCATGTGGCACTACGCACGCGCAGTCGCATTTGCGCGCAAGGGGGCGTTCTCGGACAGCCGGAAAGAGATTGATATTCTGGAATCAATCGAGCGCGACGGCGACTTTAAGGCAGTCAAGGAATGGGATATTCCCGGCAAGGAGATCGTGCAAACTGCGCGCCATGTCGCGCTGGGTCGGCTGGCGGATGCGCGCGGTGAAATGCAGGCGGCGATCAAGGCCTATGAAGACGCCGTGTTTGTGCAGGACACGCTGCCATACACCGAGCCACCGCACTGGTATTACCCGGTACGCCAATCACTGGGTGCGGCGCTGTTGCGCGCAGGCCGGTCGGACGATGCTGAAAAGGCGTTCCGTGAATCGCTGGCGCAAACACCCAGCAATGGCTGGGCGCTACGCGGATTGATGGAGGTTTATCGCAAGCGCGGTGATGTGGCGGCATTGAAAGCGGCGCAGAAGCGTTTCGATACCACCTGGCTGGGCATAAAGGGCGGGCCGAGTCTTTCGATGCTGTAGCCGGCGGCAATGCAATGCGAGCCACTTGCCGACCGCACGGCAAATGCGCGGGCGACGCGCGCTCGGCATGTAACTATCTCCGGGTTTTAGGTGGTGGGTCTTGCCAATTCCACCACTTCAGTTTTTCCGGATCGTGTTGCGTGTTCGATGCGTAGTACACCGCGCAGCGAAACGTGTAGAGCACGCAGGGATCCTGATATCCGCCTGTCATATCGCAGAGTTTCTTGAACATGGCCTCGGGGCTGCGGCGTTTTAACTGCGCGACCCGCGTGATGCCCATGCTGATGAGATCCGCCGCCATACTCGGGCCGATGCTGGGGATTTGTTCCAGCGCGGATTTTTCCCGCTTGGTGCGCCTTACCAATTCAGCCGCCCTTGCCCGCGTTGAAATGCGGATTTTCAATGATGCCAACCACGTTGCCGAAGGGATCGATCACCGTCGCGACGCGAATGCCTTCGCCATCAGGCAACAATCCCAATTCGTACCCACCGACCTCGAAGCCGACGTAAAACGGATGGTCAAAGTAGGGCGGCTTGCCGACGACTTTGGTGTACCACCCGGTCGCTTTGGCGAGATCGTTGACGTGGTAGATGACGGTGCGTAGACCTTGGAACATGGCATTTTTTTATGGCGCGCTTTTGATAATTGTGCCATAAAAAAGCATGTATTTGGCGCGTAAAATCATTGTCGCCATCAGCATCGGCGCGACCGGGATTGTCGTCGTTGCGACCGGCCGCACATTCGGTGACGCGGGGCGCACATTCCTTGGTGATGTTTGCGAAATGGGTTACGCCACCCGGCATAAGATGGCTAAACTCTATAGCTGGCGCGGGTTCGCAGACATAAATATTCGGAATACCGCGCCAAATGGCGTTCTGCGTGACACGATGCGGGTGAGCGTGCGGCGCGGGGGAGTATGTGAAATCATCCGCAAGTCGATCAGGAACTCACCACCGAAACGCAAAAACCGGCATATATTTTGTAGGAAATTTCCGGCACAACAGTCGGATTTGTCCTACATTCGATCCGTTGCGTCTCTGTTAACCTCAAACGGCAATTGGTCAGCCCATGATCGCCGTTTGAACCACAATGACGGATACCATGGCTGGGTCGGATGCATTCGATGGCAGCCGAAATTGAATAGTGAAACATGAAACCTGTCCACGCCGCAGGCGATGTTGTGCATGTTGATTTGAATGCCAGTTTCGCCCACCTGCCGACCGGGGAAGTCGAATGAAAATTGATCATCGCAGAATGACACGCCCGGCGGGTGCCTGCATCGCGCGCGGAGATGATTTGGTTTCTGAAATGACGGGTACACGCGCCCTGCGGCGTGACACCGCAACGGAAAAAATGGCATGAGCCGTGCCACGCCATCGTTGCGCAATTTCGCATCGGATTTGATTGCGCAAGACGCGAAGTCAAAAAACACGCCCCGGTCGGGTCAAACGACATTTTTTCCAGTCATTGAGAAACTTCGCCCGCCACTCACGAATCTCATGGGGGGTGCCGGGTTCGGCGCACTCATTTCCCGTTCGCTGGTGCTGGCCGCCGCCGAAATCCCCGCGCTTCAACGCGTGCAACTGAATGCCAAAGGGGAATGGGAGGGGCTTGAAGCGATTGAGGCGCGACTCGACATCGATGGTTTTGATGAGGAACGCGTCGTGGTGATCGCCCATTTGCTGGGGCTATTGGTGGCGTTCGTGGGTGAAGCGTTGACGCTGCGATTGGTGGCCGGGATTTGGCCGAACCTGCCGCCAACCCTTTCGCCCGACCTGTCTTCCATCCGTCAGGATTTTCGTAAAAGAGATCGAAATGAAAAAGCAAGTAACGCCGACAAACGCAGTCTCCCGAAAAAAAACGTGACCCGCCCGGCGAGAGTCGAGATCCGCAAACTCGCGACCGGGGTGCGCGGCCTCGACGACATCATGGGCGGCGGTATCCCGGAATTTTCCTTCAACATCATTGCCGGCACGCCCGGCTGTAACTGAGTGACCTGCTTGATGATTTCTTCGAGTACCGCGTTTAAATCGCGCGACAACAGCACATCGCTGAGATTGATGAAGCGGATCGCCTTGCCCAATTTGGATTCGTCAAAAAATGTGAATTGTTGCTGGTAGCGGAGCATTTTGATGGCGGGTTCACCAAGCACCGTGAAGTACAGCGCCGGTTTTTTCACGCTCGCATTGGCGAATACAATTTGATGCGCCATCGTGGTTTTGCCGCAGCCGGGTGTGCCGGCAATGATGTTGAACGAAAATTCCGGGATGCCGCCACCCATGATGTCGTCGAGGCCGCGTACCCCTGTCGCGAGTTTGCGGATCACGACTTTCGCCGGGACGTTCACGATTTTTTTCGAGGGACTGCGTTTATCGGCGTCACTTGGCTTTTTCATTTCGATCTCTTTTACGAAAATCATGGC
>JANLQC010000237.1:0-1603 GCA_031367575.1 Betaproteobacteria bacterium
GCCGGGCATCGGCCCGGTGGCGACGATCGCGATGTTGCTCCCCGCCACATTTACCCTGCCGCCGGAATCCTCGCTGATCATGCTGGCGGGCATTTATTACGGCGCGCAGTATGGTGGTTCGACCACCGCCATTCTGATCAACATCCCCGGCGAATCATCGTCGGTGGTGACCGCACTCGATGGCTACCAGATGGCCCGACAGGGACGAGCGGGACCGGCTCTTGCAACGGCCGCGCTGGGATCTTTTTTCGCCGGCACCGTGGCAACAATTTTGTTGGCGGTGGCGGCACCGCCGCTGGCACAGATTGCCTTCAAGTTTGGTCCGGCGGAATATTTTTCGCTAATGACATTGGGCCTCATCGCTGCCGTTGTGCTTGCACACGGCTCGGTGGTGAAAGCAATTGCGATGATCGTGCTCGGCTTATTGCTGGGATTGGTCGGTACCGATGTGAATTCCGGCATGGCACGATTCAGTTTTGGGGTGCCGGAACTCACCGATGGCATCGGATTCGTGGCGGTCGCGATGGGCGTATTCGGCCTCGCCGAAATCATGAAAAACCTCGAACAGGGCGAAGAAGCGCGCGAGGTATTTTTGAATAAAGTCACCCACCTGTGGCCGTCCAAGGATGATTTCAAGAAGGCGTGGGGATCGGTGTTGCGTGGTACCGCGTTGGGGTCGCTGCTGGGTATTCTGCCGGGCGGCGGCGCGGTGCTCGCTTCATTCGCCGCGTATACCCTTGAGAAAAAAATTGCCAAGGATCCGTCGATGTTCGGCAAAGGCGATATCCGCGGGGTGGCATCGCCCGAGTCCGCCAACAACGCGGCGGCGCAGACCTCGTTCATTCCGTTGCTGACGCTGGGCATTCCACCGAATCCAGTGATGGCGTTGATGGTCGGTGCGATGATCATTCAGGGCATCCAGCCCGGCCCGCAGGTCATGACCGAACGCCCGCAACTGTTCTGGGGCATGATCGCCAGCATGTGGATCGGCAACCTGATGCTGGTGGTGTTGAATCTGCCGCTGATCGGCATGTGGATCAAGCTGTTGACGGTGCCGTACCGCATGTTGTACCCGGCGATTCTGGTGTTTTGCGCGATCGGTGTTTATTCGCTGTCGAACAGTCCGTTTGACGTGGTGATCACCGCACTTTTTGGGTTCATCGGCTACCTGTTCGTCAAGCTGGATTGCGAACCGGCACCACTGTTGCTGGGCTTCATTCTCGGCCCGATGATGGAAGAAAACCTGCGGCGCGCGATGCTGCTTTCGCGCGGCGATCCGATGACGTTTGTCACCCGGCCGCTGTCGGCGTCGCTGCTCGCGGTCGCGTTGCTGCTGCTGATCATTATCATGCTGCCGGCCATCCGCAAAAAACGCGAAGAGGCGTTTGTCGAGGAATAGGTTTTGCGATGAAAAAAGCCCCGCCGAGTGCGGGGTTTTTTTAGGCATTTTTCGCAGGATGGGTGGAGCGTAGCGATACCCATCGATCCTGCATACAAACATGATCCTAGAAACGGCAGTTGGACGGGTGTGAGTGTGCATTTTGCGGGCTTCCTGGCAAGGCGTGACGACGACGCAGGCTTCACCCTGCTAGGAGGAACAACG
>JANLQC010000256.1:0-13395 GCA_031367575.1 Betaproteobacteria bacterium
TTTCGGCGCTCAGTGCTTGGCGTTGCGTGCGCATATCTGCGCACTTATCTGCGCATGCGTGCGGGCCAGCGCTGGCATCCAGCGATATCGCACGATGGCGGCAATGGTCAATTCAGGTTCAAGTCCCGGCAAATTGCAATCGATGCAACACCGCGTAAGTTCCATTGCGCGCCAGCAACTCGGCATGGCTGCCGATCTCGGTGATGCGTCCGCTCTCCATCACCACGATGCGATCCGCGTTTTCTATGGTCGAAAGCCGGTGTGCGACCACCAGCGTGGTGCGGCCTTTCATCAAGGTGTCCAGCGCGCTTTGCACCGCGCGTTCCGATTCGCTGTCGAGTGCCGAGGTCGCTTCGTCGAGTAGCAATATCGGCGCATCCTTGAAAATGGCGCGCGCAATGGCGAGGCGTTGGCGCTGGCCTCCCGACAATCGCGAGCCGTTGTCGCCGATGTTGGTGTTGAATTTCTCCGGCAGCGCTTCAATAAAATCAAGGCAATTTGCGGCCTCGGCGGCGCGGCGGATTTTTTCCCTTTCGACATCGCCGACATCGCCGACAGCGCCATAAGCGATATTGGCCGCCACGCTATCGTTGAACAGCACCACGTCCTGACTTACCAACGCCATTTGCCCGCGAAGGTGGTCGAGCTTGATGTCACTGAGTGCATGTCCATCGAGAGAAATGTTGCCGGCACACGGCGTGAAAAAACGCGGCAGCAAATTGATAACGCTGGTCTTGCCGCCGCCCGAGGGGCCAACCAGCGCAATGGTTTCGCCCGGCGCAATATTGAGCGTCACGTCCTGAAGCGCCGCTGCCGTTTGGTTTTCGTATTGCAATCCAACGCCGCTGAATTGAATGCGGCCTTCCGCGCGCGTCATGGGGAGTCTGCCGGTATCGATTTCCGCTTTGGTGTCGATCAACGAAAATACGCTCTCGGCCGATGCGAGGCCTTTCTGGATTTGTTCGCTGACGCCGGTGAGCCCCTTGATTTGGGGAATCAGTCCGGCGGCAGCAACGATGTACGTGACGAAGTCAGCGACGTTAAGACCGGTGCCGAGCGACTTGCTTGCCGCCAGATAAACAATCAATGCGATGGCAATCGAGACGATGAAATGGGTGAACGGTGTGCCCGCCGCCGCCGCCGCACCGTGCTTCATGGCGAGGCGGCGGATACGATTGGCGGCGGCATCAAAGCGTGCGGCTTCATATTTCTCACCGCCAAAAATCTTGATCACCTTGTGGCCGCGAATCGATTCTTCGAGCACGTCCGTGATCGCACCCTGCGCGACCTGCGATTCGCGGCTGACTTCGCGCAAGCGTTTGCCGAATGCGCCGATGATCAGCGCCAGAATCGGCACGGCGGCGAAAATAATCAGCGTCAGTTTCCAGCTCAGGAAGAACATGTAGCCGAGTGCCACCGCCAGCGTCACACTGCCGCGCACCAGCGCGTTGAGCGTGTTGGTGGTGGCTTCCTGCAGGCCCAGTACGTCGTAGGTTACTTTCGACATCAGCGTGCCGGTCGAGGTGCGGCTAAAGAACGGTTCGGGCAATCGAATCAGGCGTTGAAACATCTGGCTGCGGAAATCGAGAATCACTTTGTTGCCGACCCATTGCATGCCATAACCCGCCACGAAATGCGAGAGGCCGTTGATGAGGAAAATGAGCACGATGCCTACCGCCGCGATCCAGGCGTACTGCTCGTTGCTTTCCACAAACAGTTTTTCCAGGAGCTTATTCAGAAAGTAGGCGAACGAGCCCTGCGCGGCACCACCGATCATCATCGCCAGCACGCTGCCCGCGAACGCGAGGCGATACGGCTTCACGTAGGTCAGCAGCCGGGCGTAGAGTTCGCGATTGGTGGATTTATCCATGGGTTAGCGCAGGCGTTTCAGATGTCTTCAGCATGATTGTTTTCGGCGCAACCGTGGTTGACAATAGCGCATCCATCGCGTCAATCACCATCCCGACCGTCATGGTCTCCAGACAATCGCTGCGACTATTGAGTTGCCGTTCGCAGCCTTCAAGCATACACGGCACACATGGGGCCAAACCCTGCACAAGAGTCACGTTTCCCTGCCGGCCACTGCCGACACGTGACCATGGACTGGTGTCGCCCGCCCAAGTGCTCGGCCAAGGCCCCCATTTGACCGGGTTCGAGGGCCCGAACAACGCGACCGTCGGCGTGCCGGTGGCGGCGGCAATGTGCGTCACGACCGTATCCGGGCCAATGTACAAATCGGCGCGGCGGATCAACTCAGCCGTTTCCGCCAGCGACAAGGTGCCGGCCAGATTGAGTGTTCCCGCTGGCGATGCGCGGCCAATTTTTTCAACGTAGTTCATCTCGGCCAACTCGGCACTGCCTGTCAATACCACGCCAAGGCCGCGTGCGTGCAACGCTTGCACGAGCGCGATCCAACCGGCCTCCGTCCACATCTTGTAGCGGAATTTTGGATACGCATGCAGCACCGCGTACGGAGATTCGCCGAGCTTACCCAGTCGCGCAAGCAGCAGTTTCAATTTATCCGGTAAAACACCGGGCGGCACGACTTCATAACAAGGCTGAATCCCCAATAATTTCGTCAGGCGCAAACCCATGCTCACGGTATGGGTATCGAGATCATCGAAATTGAGCGATTGATGCAATAGCCATTTCTTGGCGCGATCTTTGGCAAGCGGTTGCACGACGCCAAATCTTTTTTCCCCCGCCGCCCAACAATAAATTCGCGCGCGATCCGTCGGCAGCGCCGACACGGCCACATCGTAGCGCCGCCACAAGCGTTGCAATTGACGAAAACGCTCGATCATTCCCGCGCGAGGCGAAACGACAATGACGTCGGCAATATCGCCATTGTTTTCGAGTATCCCTTCGGTGCCGGCGAACACCAGCATGTCGAGTTGCACGTCGGGCCATGCCTGTTTGATGGATCGTGCAAGCGGTGTCGCGAGCAACACATCGCCGATCCGCTGCGGATACACCAGCAGCACGCGTCGCGGCACGGGTAGATTTTCGGATGTGCGCGAATTCAATTGCGTTCAACTTTCCCGAATGCCGAATGCATGCACAATTTGCCGGTCGAATTCATCTTGTTCGCGGGCGATGATCTGCCGATAGCCTGCAAAATCGCGCATGCAAACATCGAAATCGTCAAAAATTTTCCGCACGCGCAAACCAAATTCATCGACGAAGCCATCGTTCTTTTCATCCAGTTTGTATTTTGCGTGAATCGGTAAATCGATCGCGTTGCCTGCGGATCCATTGAGCCCGGTGATGACACAGCAACCGTGAATCGCCGCTTCCCGCGGCAGACGGTCTTTCCCCGGGTGGTGGCCGAAATCAATATACAGCTTGGTGCCCATGAAAATGTCCGCCAGTTGTTCACGGCCATAGCCGACCAGCGGCATGAATTCCCAATCGGTATAGGTGGCCTTGAGTCGTTGGGTGATGTTCGCGCCCTTGTGCGGGTTAAATAAAATGCGATTTTGGCGTACTGTTTGCGGCAGCTTGATTGCCAGATCGTCCAGATATTCCTGCGTCGTATACACCGGAATTGGATCTGACAACATTTCCGCCTGCACGTTTTGCGAGGCCAAAAAATCCAACGCGTAATGGCTCTGCGCAAAATGGCGGAGATGCTTTAATGCGGCAACACCGCCCCAGGGCCGCAACCCCTTCAAAAAATATTTGAAGTAACGGATCTTGTCCCGCCACGGATGGCCATAGCGCACACAGGTAAAGTTGTTGACCGACATCCACCATATTGCCGCGTTGGCGTGCCGCACCTTCAACGCATAGGTGGTGACGATCTCGGGGAAAACAATCAGGTCACCAGCCTTGTCGCGATAGTGCGCAACCGGTGCCGCATATTTGCGATACGCGGGCGCGGTTTCAAAAGTTTGCTCGAACGGAAAATACACCACCGCCGCCGGCTGACCGAGGCGAATCAAGTCGGCGACCAATTGATGGATCGCTTCCGGCCCGGCCGTGGTGGCGTTGCCGGGACAGGTCACGAGCACTGTTTTATAAATGGTCTTGCCGGTGCCGACCATCTATGGATTCCAGTGGATTGTGGCGGGAGAGACAAATAATACTAAAATCCGCATCAATAATGGATAAGTCAGAATAGCCTTGCGCAAAAATTTTCCGGATGACATGACCGGTTCCCGACTTTCAGCTTTTCCCGCTCAATCGCATCTGGCGCAATCCTCGCTTGTCGATGGCGTCACGCTGGTCATCTTGCTGCTGGCACCGGTCGTCTATCTAAGTGTGCGCCACGGCATCCACGCGTGCCTGTTCGGATTGGCGCTGCTGGCGATTTTTCATTGGCTGAAAAATTCCGCACCGTATCGCGACGCACTCGCGGATCCCTGGGCGGTACGCTTGATTTTTTCATTTGCCGGTTTGCTTCTGGCGACGCTAGTGACCCAGGCGCTGAACCGCTCACTCCATCTGCCCTCGTTCGATGGGCCGTCCAAAATTTTTCTCGCCGCGATGGTTTTTTTGTATTTGCAGACGCGTGCGATTTCGTTTGCCAGGGTGTTGGAATTGGCGCTGCCGATTGGCTTGCTGGCGGTTTATCTCGTCATATTATTGAATCCCGACACCAGCACCCAGTGGGATGGCCCGTTTGCAGCCGGTCGATTTGCGACCCGCTTCGTCGACCCCAATTCGCTGGGCAGTCAAAGCCTCATTCTGACCGTGCTGTGCATTTTTTCCATCGGACTTTTTGGCCGCGAAAGGCGGTGGCTGCTTTTGCTGAAACTGATCGGCATCGCAGTCGGCATTTACATCGCCATCAACGCACAATCACGCGGCAGCTGGCTTGCGATTCCACCGCTGTTGACACTGTGGTTAATCTTGTGTTTCAGCCGAACCAACATCTCGCGCCCCGTACAAGTTATTGTGCCCGCCGCGATCTTTGTTGGCGTGATCGCGTCGATGGCGCTCGGCTATGAATACTCAGCCATCCTTTCCAGCCGCGGCAATTTCGCGTTTGAAAATTTCCTTGATTGGCAGCAGGGAAAGAATCTGGACAGCCCGATCGGTATCCGTTTGTCGATCTGGAAAATCGGACTCGCGCTTGTTCAGGAGAGTCCATGGATTGGTTTTGGTGAAAACGGATTCAAGTCGCTGCTGTTGAACCACCCGCTCAACATTCCGGCCAATCGTCCGGCCATCGATACCCTTAACTTCGCCGGCGCGCACAGCGATATTCTCGCGAAGCTGCTTGCGATGGGCGTAGTTGGCCTCATTGCATACCTTGCCACGATGCTGATTCCGTGGATTTATTTTTGGACCCAGCGCAGTCATGCGCATGCGGATACGCGTGCGGCTGCGCATCTGGGGTTGTATTTCATCACCGGTGTCTTTGTCTGTGGCTTGACCAACGAAATGCTATCGCTAAAATATTTGTGTTCTTTTTTCGGGCTGATGATTGCGGGGCTGGCGGCAGATGTGTTCAGGCGGGTAAAGTAAGCCCATGTCCCCCACCAAATTCTCGATCACCTTCGCCTGCTACAACGCCGTCAAATACACGCGGCTATGCGTGGAGAGCATGCAAAAGCACGGCACCCCATTTGATCGCCTTGTGGTCGTGGACAACGGCTCCAGCGACGACACGCGCGCCTATCTTGAAACGCTGCCGCTGGGCGGGCGAATATTCAACAAGCAAAATCTCGGCTGCGGTGTGGCATGGAATCAGGGTGCGCTGTTGCAGCAGGCCGAGTGGTCCATCATCATGAACAACGATGTGCTGGTATCGGAGGGCTGGATCGAATCCCTCATTCACGCGGCGGAAAAAAATGGATTGAAAATTGTTTCCCCCGCGTTAATTGAAGGGGTGCTCGATTACGATTTTGATGTGTTCGCCAATGAGTCATCACGCGCCATGCAAGATGTGTTGCGTATCGGCAATCCACATGCGGTGTGTCTGGCGGTACACGAATCGGTATGGTCGGAAATTGGTTACTTCGCGCCGACGCCCTCGCTGTGGGGCTTTGAAGACACGATGTTTTTTCACGCCGCCAAAAAAGCCGGCATTGCGATGGCCATGACCGGTGCATCGTGGCTGCATCACTTCGGCTCCATCACTCAAACCGAGATGAAGCGCGAACGCGGATTGACGGAAAAACAAGGCCTGAGTGATCGCCATGCCTATCGCCTGCTCAACCAAAGCTGGCTTGCGCGCAAGCTGCAAAAACGAAAAAAGGTGGCGAGCCTGAAGGCATGGCGCGAACATGAATTGGCCGCGCATAGCATGACCATTCACGGCATTCGAGACAGCGGAAAGTTCAAGTGGCTATAAGTCAAACACCAGCACTGGTGCGGGTTGCAGGCTGTTATCGCCCGGAAAGGCGCGCCAGTTCTGGACTTTGCTACTGTTATCTTTTGAACGCAATGATGCTTTGGGTCCGCGCGAATGTCGGCAAAGGCCACTGACATGAAAGAAGCCCAGCACATCGAGTGGAAAGAATCCTGGCGCGACGAATACCTGAAATGGATTTCGGGATTCGCCAATGCGTTTTTCCGGACGGGCCTGATTGAATCCTGGGGCCGCGGCATCGAGCGCATTGTTGCAGCTTGCGCGAATGCAGGCTTGCCAGCGCCGACATTTCAGTGTGAAGTGGCGGGACTGTGGACGGTGTTACATTTCGCCGACAATTACACCGAAGCCACTACCTAAGAAACTACCCAAGAAAAAATCCTTGCCCTGCTCAGAACTGAAACTTCAATCACGCGGCGCGAGTTGGCGGACAGGCTGGGCATCACCACGGACGGTGTCAAATATCATCTGCAAAAAATGAGTGCTGACGGAATCGTCCGGCATGTCGGTCCGACCAAGTCGTGGCATTGGGAGGTACTAAAATGAATTGGGGAGAACCGCAACAGAAAATGTTTTCTCTGTGTCTTGCGTCCGACAAACGAACGAAACAGGTGGCACTGAATAAGTGGAATTGGGCGCAATTAAGGGGGGCTGTTCCGACTGTGATTGCCAACCGGGAAACGCGCGCCAGCGCTGGTGTTTTTGCCTGATGGCTCAGCTCAATTTTCCACGATTTTTTTCCGCGCAACCGTTGCCGCCCCCGTCGGCCGGCGCAGCAGATTTCGAGCTCGGCGAAGACATTGCGCGACATCTTCAGGTGTTGCGCATCGGCGTCGACGATCAGGTCACGCTGTTTGATGGTTCGGGCGGCGAGTGGAATGCGGTCGTCTCGAACATCGACAAACGCCGCGCGCGGGTGCGGCTAATCGCATTCGACGCCGTCGAGCGTGAATCACCGTTGACGATCACGCTGGTGCAGTCGCTGGCGACGAGCGACAAAATGGATTTCATCGTGCAAAAAGCGGTCGAGCTGGGGGTAAGCGCGATCCAGCCGATTACGAGTGAGCGCGCGACATTGAAGCTCACCGGTGAACGCGCGCAGAAACGCGTTGTGCACTGGCAAGCGGTCGCGCAAGCGGCGTGCGAGCAATGCGGGCGCAATCGCATACCATTCGTGGCCGAGATTATCTCTTTCGAGGCGTGGATCGGCAACGCGACCGATGGCTTGCGGTTGGTATTGCATCCGCAGGGCCAATCTTCGCTGATCGGCAACGTCAATGCGACTACACCGGTTTCAATCATGATCGGGCCGGAGGGCGGATTTTCGGATCATGAAATTGCGTTGACCGCCCAACACGGCATTCAAGCCGTGGACATGGGCCCGCGCGTGCTGCGCACCGAAACCGCCGGCCTTGCGGCACTGGCCGCGCTGAATGCGGTTTGCGGCGATTTTCAAAACGATTGGCGATAGCCATTCCTACAGTGGCGCGATGCCGTAAAATTGCCGCTGCGGTTTCCCTGCGAAAGCAATTGCTGCTTTCGGGCAAATTTTAATCATGGCCAAGAACGATCAGAAAAAACTTGAAGTCTTCGTGAAATGGTTTCGCAGCGCGACGCCGTTCATTCACGAATTTGGCGGGCGCACGATCGTGATCGCGTTCGGCGGCGAGGTATTGTCCGATGGCGAATTGATGCAACTTGCCCACGATATCAACGTGCTGGTGAGCCTGGAAATTCGCGTGGTGCTGGTGCACGGCACGCGCCCGCAGGTTGAAGACCAATTGAAGCAGAACGGCGTCGTTTCAAAACTCATCGACGGCAAGCGCGTCACCGACGATGCCACCCTGAAATGTGTGAAAGAAGCCAACGGCATCGTGCGCGTGGAAATCGAAGCCACCCTTTCCACTGAACTCGCCAATTCGCCGATGGCTAACGCCGATATCCGCGTCTCGTCAGGCAACTTCATCACCGCCAAACCGTTCGGTGTGCGCGACGGCGTCGATTACATGCATACCGGCCAGGTGCGCAAAGTCGATGTGGAAGGCATCAATCGGCGGCTCGACGACGATGAAGTGGTGCTGATTTCGCCGATCGGCTTTTCGCCCACCGGCGATATTTTTAACTGTACGCTGGAAGATGTCGCGACCTCGGTGGCGATTGCGCTGAAAGCCGAGAAACTGATTTTTCTCACCGAGACCTTGGGTGTCACCGACAGCAAGGAAAAACTCCTGACCGAACTCACCGCGTTGCAGGCGCAGGAGGCGTTGGGTTCGGTGCGCTATGGCGGGCAGACGGAAGACATTCGCCTGTTTTTGCCATGCGCGATTCGTGCGGTGCGTGAAGGCGTCAAGCGTGCGCATTTGATCAGCCGCCATGTCGATGGCGCATTGTTGATGGAGCTCTTTACCCATCACGGTATCGGCAGCATGATCGTGCTGGAGTCACCCGATAAACTTCGCGACGCGGCGCTGGCCGATATCGACGGCATTCTCGCGATCATCGATCCGCTGGTGGCGCAAGGTGTGCTCGTCAAGCGCGAGCGCGCCCTGATTGAAAAAGAGATTGATCGCTTTGTCGTGCTTGAGCAAGACGGGGAAATCATTGGCTGCGCAGCACTCTATCCGTTTCCGAGCGACAAGGCGGTTGAGCTCGCGTGCCTGGCGGTGAATCCGTTTTATCGCGACGGCGGCCGTGGCGAACGCATACTAGCGTTTGCCGAAAAGCGCGCCAAGGAAAAAGGCTTCAAAACGCTGTTCGTGTTATCGACGCAAACCACGCAATGGTTTGTCGAACGCGGATTTGTGGAGGGCGACGTGTCTAAGTTGCCGCAGGAAAAGCAGGCGTTGTACAACTATTCGCGACGGTCAAAAATCTATTCGAAGACGTTGTAACGTGTAGCGATAGCGGCCTAATTAAAGTCATCAAATCAACGCATTTTGTTTGGAGTACGAAAATGGCAAGAATGGTGAATTGCATCAAATTAAAAACCGAAGCGGAAGGCATGGATTTTCCGCCGTATCCGGGGCCGATCGGCAAGCAACTGTACGAGCAGGTTTCCAAGCAGGCGTGGAAGGATTGGCTCGATCACCAGAAGCGGCTTGTCAATGAAAACCGGTTGAATCTGGCCGACCAAAAAGCGCGCAAATATCTCGAAGAACAAATGACCAAGCACTTTTTCGGTGACGGTGCCGATCAGGCGTCGGGTTGGGTGCCGCCGGCGGCGTAACCCGCTCTAACCCGTCACAGGATTCGCGCGTTTTCACGGGTACGTGTCTTCACCCCATCGGCTGAGGCCAGTAACGCAACATCCGCGCCGCGCCGCGCGAACAAGCCGTTGGTGACCACGCCGGCGATCTGATTGATCGCCGTTTCGATCTCGATTGGATTGATGATCGACAGGCCATGCACATCGAGTATCCAGTTGCCGTTGTCGGTCACTAGCCCTTTGCCGTTTTTCATCCGCCACTCGGGGTGCCCACCCAGTTTCACCAGTTCGCGCGCGACATAGCTCCGCGCCATCGGAATCACTTCCACCGGTAACGGAAACGTGCCGAGTACATCCACCAATTTGGATTGATCGGCGATGCAGATGAATTTGTCGGACGCCGCCGCGACGATTTTTTCGCGTGTCAGTGCCGCACCGCCGCCCTTGATCATGTGCAACTGCGGGGAAATTTCGTCGGCACCATCCACGTACACCGACAAAATGCCCGCGTCATTCAATTCCATCACCTCGATTTTCGCTGCCCTCAGGAACGCGCTGCTGGCCTCGGAACTGGAAACGGCACCCTTGATGCGCGTCGCGATTGTGGCGAGTTCCGCGATGAAAAAATTGACCGTGGAGCCGGTACCGACGCCGATAATCGTATCGACCGGCACATAGGCGATGGCGGCGTTGGCGGCGGCTTGTTTGAGCGAGTTCTGATCCATGGTGTGTAAAGAAGAATTTAAGGTGAAAAGAATAGCGGAATTCCTGCTACATTTCTGTTGAACTGGATTTTTTATGGGATATATGTGAAGCAGGAATATTTGAAGCGCATCTTGAGCGCGCGCGTCTACGACGTTGCCATCGAAAGCCCGCTCACCAGAAGCGTGGCGATCTCGGAATCACTTGCCAACAACATTCTGCTCAAGCGCGAAGATTTACAGCCGGTGTTTTCGTTCAAGCTGCGCGGTGCCTACAACAAAATGGCCCATTTGACGGCCGCGGAATTAAAGCGCGGCGTGATTTGCGCCTCGGCCGGCAATCATGCGCAGGGCGTCGCATTGGCCGCGCAGAAACTGGGCTGCAAGGCGACCATTGTGATGCCGGTGACGACACCTGCCATCAAGGTGCAGGCGGTCGCGCGGCGTGGCGGCGTGGTGGTGTTACACGGCGACAGTTATCACGAGGCGGGATTGTTCGCGAAACAACTCGCCGCCAAGAAAAAACTGGTTTACGTCCACCCCTACGATGATCCGCTGGTGATCGCCGGGCAGGGCACCATCGGCATGGAAATATTGCGTCAATTCCAGCATCCGATTGATGCGATCTTTGTGCCGGTCGGCGGCGGCGGTTTGATCGCGGGCATCGCGGCATATGTCAAGGCACTATCGCCAAAAACCAAAATCGTCGGCGTAGAGCCGGTCGATTCCAACGCGATGTATCAATCGCTAAAGGCCAACCGGCGCGTCACGCTCTCCCATGTGAATTTGTTCGCCGACGGTGTGGCCGTGAAGCAAGTGGGTGTGGAAACTTTTCGCCTCGCGAAGTTGTTGGTCGATGAAATCGTGCTGGTGAACACCGACGAAACCTGTGCCGCGATCAAGGATATTTATCAGGATACGCGTTCGGTGATGGAGCCTTCAGGCGCGCTTGCGCTGGCCGGCATCAAGTGCTATATCGAGCGCGAAAAATGCAAGGACAAAACATTTGTCGCCATCTGTTGCGGTGCCAACATGAATTTTGATCGCCTGCGTTTTGTCGCCGAACGCGCGCAGGTTGGCGAGCATCACGAAGCGTTGCTTGCTGCGACGGTACCGGAAACGCGCGGCAGTTTCCGGCGTTTTTGCGAGTTGCTCGGGCCGAGGAGCGTGACCGAATTCAATTACCGCATCAACGACGCAAAAGTCGCGCATCTGTTTGTTGGCGTGGCGATTGGCGGGCAGGCGGAAGCGAAAAAACTGGTGACGCATTTCAACGGCCACGGATTCAAGACCGTTGATTTGACCGACAACGAGCTCGCCAAATTGCATGTGCGGCATCTGGTGGGCGGGCGCTCAACACTGGCCGAAGATGAACTCATTTACCGCTTCGAATTTCCGGAGCGCCCCGGTGCCTTGATGCGATTTTTAACCCGCATGAGTCCCAATTGGAACATCACGCTGTTTCATTACCGCAATCACGGTGCGGATGTGGGGCGCATTCTGGTCGGGATGCAAGTGCCCGCGAACGAGCGCGTTGGCTTCAAGAAGTTTCTCAAGAACTTGGGTTATGAGTACGTCGATGAGACGGCGAATCCGGCGTATCGGTTGTTTTTGGGTTGAGCAACCGCGGGCATTGATGGTCTTCTCGGACAGAAATAAATAACCCCGAAACTCGCGCCAAATGGCGTTGTGCGTAAATGGCTAATGCAACGAAAGTCTAGGAATGGTGCGGTGTTTGGCGTTATTTCGACTCGCGAGGCGCGCTGGTGCTTGACGCATTTGTGGAAATTGTGATCGCTGAAGAGATGACAAACCAAAATGGAGAAATGTTGGTCTCGTCGCTTCTGATGTCTGAAGCCGAGATTGATAGGCATGTTCAGGATTTGAAAGCCGATCTTGACTCACTGGGAAAGAGGGCTAAGGCGGCACTCGTTCGCGCAAAAGCAGAATCCCCTGATATCGTCTCGTCGAAGAACATGAAGTGAGACACAAACGACATTCTGCCATCAATGCACTTGGCGTAGAATCAAACCATGGAGCCACACATGACCCAGCAATTTGATGTCGTCGTCGAGCGAGATTCAAAAGGCTATTTCGTTGCCTCTGTTCCTGCTTTGCCGGGCTGTCACACACAGGCCAAATCGCTTGATGAACTCATGGCGCGCATCCGCGAAGCCATCGAGCTTTGTCTTGAAGTGCATGGCCGAGCATTCGAGAGTCTTGATTTCGTGGGCGTTCAGCGCGTAACCGTCACGGCATGACCACGTTTCCCAGCATTAACGGCAAGGGGTTAATCGCTGCCTTGGCCAAAGCTGGTTTTGTCGTCTTGCGGGTGAAGGGTAGCCACCATTTTATTCGGCACGCCGATGGGCGAACCACTGTCGTTCCTGTCCACGCTGGGGAAACAATTGGCCCCGGCCTTCTTTCCAAAATTCTTCGCGATTGTGATTTGAGTCGCGAGGATATGCAAAAATTGTTGTGATTGGGTCTGGCGGGCCGTCTCCCCGTTTGCTTACAGAACGCCGGGGTATTCGCAGGGTGAATCAGAAGTTCCCTAAAAGTCATTGGGCGGCGCGGCTACTTCGATGCGCTAGTCCAATCCTTTCAGGTCGAAAACACCCCGAAACCCGCGCCAAATGGCGTTCTATGCAAATTCACTCCGGCCAATTCTTGATGTATTGCTTGAGAAGCTGATTCTCAAACGCGACATCCATGATGGCGCTGCGGGCAATATCGTGGAATGACAGTATTCCCACCGGCGTTCCTTGATCAACCACCGGCACGTGCGTGATGTGCAACTCTGTCATCAGCGCGCGCAGGTGATCGACGCTGACTTCCGGCTGGGCAACCGGCGGGTTGGACTTCATCACCAGACGGCATGGCGACTGCATGAGTTTGCCGCCGTGCGTGTTCAACCCTTTCAGCAATTCGTGCAGGGTGATGAGTCCGCTAAATTCGCCGGCGTCCAAGACGATGACCGAACTGATGACGTTATCGACCATCATCGATACCGCATCGGCCGCCGCCAAATCGGGGCTCACGGAAATCAGATTTCGCCCGGCCGATTGTTCAGCTTTGTCTTTGAGGAGATTGGCGACGGTGGAAATGCCCGTGTGCGTGCGTTCATAATGGCGAGGAAATCAGCAGTTTACCCAAAGGCCGTCGCGCGC
>JANLQC010000263.1:0-1958 GCA_031367575.1 Betaproteobacteria bacterium
CGAGGAACAACGCGACCCGATCACCGCGCTTGACGCCGCGCGCTGTCAATAGCGCCGCCAACCGTTCGATGCCGGCCGCCATTTGTGCATAGGAGTGGCGACGGCCATCACATATCAACGCCACTTTGTCGGGCCGGCACCGCGCCGTGGCGAAAAATGGCTGATGCACAAGCATGCGGCGCTGGACGCTCATCGGTTATGACCTAACGGCCAACGGCGGCCCGACCGATCCGGTCAATGCGCTGCCGCCATCGCCCACGACGAATTGTTCGTGCAGCAACATGGTCGACAATACCGAGACAAATGCCATGTTGTCGGCAAAGCCGATGGCACGACCGGCGCGACACTTTTCAAACAACTTGGTGGTCGCGCCCCCATCAAAGTATCCGGCAGCGGCGATTTTTGACGCGCTGAAAAGATCCGCCACATACTCGACCGGTTTGCCCCCGTTAAAAAAACTCTGGCTGTCCGGTGCCCGATAAGGTTGCTTGACACGGGTTCGCACTGACTCGGGAAGCAGGCCGGCGACGGATTTTTTCAGCAGGTATTTCTCGGTCAGGCCGCGCATTTTCAGCTTTGGTGGCAACCGATTGGCAAATTCAATCAGGCGATGATCCAGAAACGGGTAGCGCCCTTCGATGGAATTGGCCATCGCGACCCGATCACCCTGCGAACTCAACAGATAGCCGGACATCAGCGTGTGCGCCTCCACATACTGATCGCGCCCCATCGGCGGCCAGTCTCTGATGTCGGGCGGAAGCGTTGCCTCAATGGCGGCATACGGATCCCACGCACCGATCGCCTCGCGCAGCTCATTCGAGAAAAATTGCCCGATGCGCTGCGTCGTCCGCCAACGCGGGATATGGGCGAAAAAAGGTGCGTCGATATGCTCCGCACCATCACTGAAGTAAGCCTCGGTAAACGCCCGGCCGGCGACGGGGGAATTTTTCAGATAGGGATAGAGTCTTTCGAGAATGCGCGGTCGCATCAACGAACCGGGAACCTTGGCCATGAAGCGACGGATTTTCGCCTCCTTGAAAATATCATAGCCGCCAAACACTTCATCGGCACCCTCCCCGGTCAGCACCACCTTGTATCCCGAGGCGCGGACATGTTCCGACAACAGCATCATTGGCACCGGCGCGGTACGGACGATCGGCGTTTCGACATGGAAAATCGTGCGTGGAAACGCGGCGGCAATGTCGGCGCGCGTGCATCCAATGGAACTGTGATGGGTGCCCAGATACTCAACCAATTCTTTTTGGTGTGCGCTTTCGTCGAATTCAGCATCCTCGAACGTGAGCGAAAAAGTGCGCAGCGGTGTATCGGTAAAGTGGTGGATGATCGAGGTAATGATCGACGAATCCAGCCCACCGCTCAGGTACGCGCCAACCGGCACGTCCGCACGCAGTTGCAATTTGACCGCGTCGATCAACAGCGCGCGCAATTGGTCCGCGTATTCCTCTGCTGAGCGCGCGGTGCTTTCCGCCGAGGTTGAAAAATTCCAGTCCCAATAGCGGTTGATGCGCCGAACACCCTCGGTTGCGACCATGATGTGACCGGGCGGCAACGCATGCACGCCTTCAAACGCGGTATGCGGTGCCAGCGGCGACCAATACGTGCCGATCTCGGCCAACGCCTGCGCGCTGATCCGCCGTCGCACTTCTGGAAGTGCAAACAGGGCTTTTATTTCGGAGGCGAAAATCAGCCGCCCGCCGGAATCGGTATAAAAAAGCGGACGGATTCCAGTTCGGTCACGCGCCAGCACCAGCGTTTTTCGCGGCGCATCCCATAGGGCAATCGCGAACTGGCCATTCAAGTGCTCGACAAACTTGTCGCCGAATTGTTCGTACAAGTGAACGATGACTTCCGAGTCGGTTTGGGTATAAAAGCGGTGCCCCAACGCCTCCATTTCGCGCCGCAACTCGATATAGTTGAAAATCTCGCCGTTGAAGATC
>JANLQC010000273.1:0-4005 GCA_031367575.1 Betaproteobacteria bacterium
ATAGAGCTGGCTCGATTGCGTCGCCAGGCGGCTCGGTAAATCGGTATAGCCGATGATCGTGACGCCGTTGCGGACAATGACTTCGCCCGGGCGAGTGTAGTCGCAGTTGCCGCCCTGCTCCGCCGCGAGGTCCACGACGACACTCCCCTGGCGCATGGAATCCACCATCGAGGCGGTGATCAGCTTGGGCGCGGGCTTGCCCGGAATCAGCGCCGTGGTGATGATGATGTCGACGTCCTTCGCCTGCTTGGCGAAGGTTTCGCGCTGCGCCTTCTGGAAGCCTTCGCTCATCACTTTCGCGTAGCCGCCGACACCGGTTCCTTCCTCGACGTACTCGACACCAACGTACTCCGCGCCCAGCGACTGGATCTGGTCGGCGACTTCAGGACGCGTGTCGTTGGCGCGAACGATCGCGCCGAGGCCCACGGCCGCACCGATCGCCGCGAGACCCGCCACACCCGCGCCGATCACGAACACCTTGGCCGGCGGCACCTTGCCTGCCGCCGTGATTTGCCCGGTGAAAAAGCGCCCGAAGTGATGCGCCGCTTCGATCACGGCGCGGTAGCCGCCGATATTGGCCATCGACGAGAGACCGTCATTTTTCTGCGCGCGCGAGATGCGCGGCATGCTGTCGATCGCCAGCACGGTGGCTTTTTTCGCGGCGAGCCATTGCATCAATTCCGGATTTTGCGCGGGCCAGATAAAGCTCACCAGCGTGCCGCCTTCGCGCATCAGGCTGACTTCATCCTTGCTTGGGCCGCGCACCTTGAAAATGATGTCGGACTCCGCCCACAATTTGGCGGCGCTATCGATGATCGCGGCACCCGAGGCGCGATAGGCGTCATCGCTCACGTTCGCCGCGTCACCCGCGCCGGATTCCACTGCCACCGAGAAGCCGAGTTTGATCAATTTTTCGACCACCTCGGGAACCGTGGCGACACGTTTCTCGCCGGGGTAAATTTCTTTCGGTACACCGATCAATTGCGCCATTTTTTTATCTCCCAAGATTCGATAATGCGGAATTTAACTTCCGGGCATTGGCAATTTGTCGAAATCCAATTGCCTGCAGCGCAATTGCGAAGAAAACTTCAACAAGCTGTAAGCACACAATAATACTTCATAGTGGCAACGCCCTAGCCGTCGCGAATGCGGATATCGACACATCGCCGCGGGTAAACCCGATCACTTTGAAAAATTCACCCATTTCCGCCGGCGAGACCAGACGTTGAACCTGATTGGTCAGCGGCAGATAGTTGGCCGCGTCGCGTGGATCGACTTTCGCCAGCAAATCGGTCAAACCACTCGCCAACAAGAAATTGGCCTGCGTGGTGTAGCCCGCCAGATCGAGTCCGGCGGCAATTCCGGCACTTGCGACCAGCGAAAAATCCACATGGGCGGTAATGTCCTGCAAACCGGGAAATTGAAACGGATCGGCATGGGCAAAGTGCCGGTAGTGGCACATCAGCGTGCCGGTGGCGCGATGCGGATGATAAAACTCGGCACCGCGAAAACCGTAATCGATCAGCAGCATCGCGCCCTGTTTCAGCGAATGCGCCAAGCTGCCGACCAGGCCACCGACAGCGGGGGCGATTTCGCTGAGGTAATTATCGACCGGCGACGGGCCGAGATACGCGCCACCAATTTCCATCGCGCGCGCGCGCAACGCCGTGTTTGGTATCGGTACATCCTGCCAGACAAAATCACCGTCTTTAACGACCACGCCGCGCTCTAAAATTTCACCGTTGCGCCAGCAAACAAGATGCACTGGAACCACATCCAGCACTTCATTGGCGATGATCATGCCGGTGAAATCGGCCGGCAATGCATCGAGCCACACCGCGCGCGTCGCAAGATGCACGGGCAATGTTGAAATTTCGATTTGCTGACGTTCGCGCAGTTCCGCACTGACCTCCAGCAGGCAATAACGCTTTGGCATCACGTCGCCATCGCCGATCTCATCGAGCGCGCACAAAATATCCTTTGCCAATTTTCCCGAACCCGGCCCCAATTCGAGCACATCGCCGCCGGTTTGGCGCAGCACGCCGGCAATCGACTTCGCCAGCGTCTGGCCGAACAGGGAAGATATTTCCGGCGCGGTGACAAAATCCCCTTGCGCGCCGAATTTGCGCGCGCCCGCCGCGTAATAGCCGAGGCCGGGCGCGTACAACGCACGATCCATGAAACGTTCAAACGAAATCCAGCCACCGGCGTTGGCGACCTCAGTACGCAGCATCGCCGCACATGCGCGGGTATGTTGAAGTGCCGCGCCGTCGGGTTGCGGCAATTGATGGGAAAGGGATTGCGGCAGAGGGTTTCGCATGAGGTGAGTTAAAATCGGCGCAGGTAATTATCCCATGGTCACCCCTTCAATCTCCCCGTCGATACTCGTCACCGGTGCCGCCAAACGGGTCGGCGCGGTGATCGCGCGCACGCTGCATGCGGCGGGTGCAAATGTAATCGTGCATTGCAACCGCTCACGGGCCGAAGCAGGTGTGCTGGTCAAGGGGCTGAACGCCGCGCGCGCGCATTCGGCGGCGCTTTTGCAAGGCGATTTGCTGGCCTGCAACGCGCTTAAAGGCCTGATCGATCAGGCCGCATCCGCGTTCGGTCGTCTCGATGGATTGGTCAACAATGCGTCCGCTTTTTTCGCGACGCCAGTGGGTGCAATCGATGAAGACGGGTGGAGCGCCTTGATCGATTCCAATTTGAAGGCACCGCTGTTTCTCTCGCAAGCCGCCGCGCCGTATCTGAAAAAAACGCAAGGCAGCATCGTCAACATCGTCGATATCCACGCCGAACGGCCGTTGAAAGACTTTGTGGTGTACAGCGTTGCCAAGGCCGGGCTGATTGGTTTGACGCGTTCGCTCGCGCTGGAACTGGGGCCGGAGGTGCGCGTCAATGGCGTATCGCCCGGCGCGATTTTGTGGCCCGAGGCGGGCAATGCCGGTGGCAAAGTTTTTTCGCAAGAAGAACAACAGCGCATCGTCGCGCAGACGCCGCTGAAGCGCATCGGCACACCGGACGATATTGCACGCGCGGTGAAATATTTGATGTTCGACGCGCCGTTTATGACAGGACAGATCATCGCGGTGGATGGTGGAAGATCGCACGCGATTTGACGGCGACAGGGTTGGCGATTTACGCGGCCGATTTGTCATTCCACGCTAGCGTCAAGAGTAACGTGTCATCCTGAGCAAAGCGAAGGATCTCGCTATGTGATGACCAGATCCTTCGCTGCGCTCAGGATGACAAGATATTGCGATTGATTGCCGCGCTATTGCGCAAACACTAGCATTGGCGGGCTTTTCCGGGCGAAAACACTCGAAAGTACCCGTCAATCCTTGAGTTTGGACGATTTTGGCTGTGAAAAGCCGTTCCCCGGTAGAATGTCCCCCATGAATGCCCTCGCCCCCAGCCTCTCGCAAAAACAGCAATTCGAGGCCAACAAACTCACCAAACGATTGCGCCGCCAAGTGGGGCAGGCGATTGCCGACTACGGCATGATCGAGGCCAGCGACAAGGTGATGGTGTGCCTGTCCGGCGGCAAGGACAGCTACGGCATGCTCGACGTGCTGATGAAGCTGCGCGAAAAATCGCCGGTACCCTTTGAGTTGTTCGCGTTCAATCTCGACCAGAAACATCCGGGCTATCCGGAACATATCCTGCCGGATTACTTCAAGTCGCTTGGAGTGCCATTTCACATCGAAGAGCAGGATACATATTCGACCGTGAAGCGCGTGATCCCCGAAGGCAAGACCATGTGTTCGCTTTGTTCGCGGTTGCGGCGCGGGGTGATTTACCGGGTGGCGTCGGAAATCGGCGCGACCAAAATCGCGCTCGGCCATCATCGCGACGATTTCGTCAACACACTTTTTCTCAACATGTTTTTCGGCGGAAAAATGAAAGCGATGTCGCCGAAACTGGTTTCTGATGATGGCAAGCATGTGGTCATTCGTCCGCTCGTGTACGTCGAGGAAACCGATCTTGAAAATTACGCGGTGTACA
>JANLQC010000239.1:0-1639 GCA_031367575.1 Betaproteobacteria bacterium
GGATTGGGTTTGCTGGCAGGCTGCGCCGGATTCGGCGTCCACCGCATCGATATCCAGCAAGGCAATTTGGTGACGCAGGAGCAACTCGCCAAAGTGAAGCCCGGCATGAGCCGAAACGATGTCAGGAACACGCTCGGCACACCGCTGATGCAGGACGTGTTCCATGCCAATCGTTGGGATTACTATTTCACCAATGAACAAGGCACCAAGTACGGCCCGTTCGGGCGCAACACGCAGAAATATCACGTGACGATTTTGTTTGAAAACGAAAAAGTCGCGAACATTGATGGCCAGGCGTCGCCGGTGGAAATCCTGACCGGCGGCGGTGATCGACGCAGCCTGCCCAACACCTCGCCGCCCGGTGCGCCGCCGAAGAAAGAATAGAGTCCGGGGTTGACGTGAAGCTAGCCATTGCAGGCACCGGGGGCCGCATGGGCCGCGCGCTGATGGACGCGGCGGCGGCGCATTCCGGCATGACGATTTCGGGCGCGCTGGAACATGCCTCAAGCCCGCTGCTTGGTCGCGACGCGGGCGAAATATCGGCCCACGCCAAAGGTATCGTGATCACATCGGATCTCGCGGCAGGATTGGCGCATGCCACTGTGCTGATCGATTTCACGCGGCCCGAAGGTACACTCGCGCACCTCAACGCCTGCCGCACCCACGGCGTCAACATGGTGATCGGCACCACCGGTTTCACCACCGGGCAAAAACGCGAAATCGACGCGGCGTCCAAAGAAATCGCCATCGTGTTCGCCGCCAACATGAGCCTCGGCATGAATGTAGTGGTGAAGCTGGTTGAGATGGCGAGTGTGGCGCTGCACCAAGAATACGATATCGAAGTCATTGAAGCCCACCACAAATTGAAAGTCGATGCGCCATCAGGCACCGCGTTAATGCTGGGTGAAGCGGCAGCGCGGGCGATGGGCAAATCGCTCGATGAGATTGGCGTATATGCACGCGAAGGCGCTGTCGGTGAGCGCAAATCCGGCAGCATCGGTTTCTCCGCCATTCGCGGCGGCGACATTATCGGCGAACACACGGTAATGTTTGCCGGCACCGGCGAGCGCATCGAAATTACCCACAAATCGTCATCGCGCGCGAACTACGCGCAAGGCGCGCTGCGTGCGGCGCTGTTTTTGGCGGGACAAAAAGCGGGGCTGTTTGATATGCGGGATGTGTTGGGGCTGACGTAGTCGTCCTATGCTAAAATAGCCTCTTAATCGCGCAACGATATTAACGAAAACGCGGGAAAGGTCCCATCGGCCTTTCCCGTTTTTTGTGCCCGCTTGCGGTTATGTCGAGTTCTTCTGGAGTGTTTCTTGGTTCAGCCCCTTCCCGCCCTCTTAGTGTTAGCCGATGGCTCGGTATTTATGGGCGCATCAATTGGCGCTTCAATAGGCGCTTCAATGGGCCATTCGGGCCACGCGACCGGCGAAGTGGTGTTCAACACCGCCATGTCGGGCTATCAGGAAATCCTCACCGACCCGTCCTACATGGGCCAGATGGTCACGCTGACCTATCCGCACATCGGCAACACCGGCACCAATGAGGAAGACGCTGAATCGTTGAAGTGCTACGCGGCGGGATTGATCATTCGCGATCTGCCGAAACTCGCGTCCAACTGGAGGATGACCGC
>JANLQC010000292.1:0-1704 GCA_031367575.1 Betaproteobacteria bacterium
CGCGGCGGAAAGCGCGAGATGATTGGCGTGATGATGTTCACGCGCCAATGGAATCGGCGCGAACTCACCATTGGAGGCGCTGTCGAGTTTTATCGGCAGGCGTGTTCCATCGGGGTCGTGTTGGAATGACATGGTGTCCTCCTTGCGAATAAAAAAAAGAATGTCATCCTGAGCGCAGCGAAGGATCTCGCCATGACCAGATTTTTCGCTACTTGCAGGATGCCAATTGTGGTTGGCCGGAATTCGGAATCATTTTGCCGCGCCGATTGCTTTTGCGCGTTGCATGGAAAGTTCGCCGTCACGTTTAGCCGCATCGCGATCCCAACTCTCACTCACCCAACCCGTCAAATTTTCTCGCGCAATTTCCGTCAACGCCCCGACAAACGCAGGCGTGTCGTTGGCGGTGGGAATGTAATGAAATTCGCCGCCGCCGGATTTGAGAAAACTCACCTTGCCTTCATCGGCGATTTCCTCGAGCGTTTCCAGACAATCTGCGGCAAAACCGGGGCAGATAACGTCGATACGCTTTACACCTTGCTTGCCAAGCGCCTCCAGGGTGGCGCCGGTGTAAGGCTTTAGCCATTCGCCGCGTCCGAAGCGCGATTGAAACGTCACCACGTACTGGTCTTTTTTGACGCCCAGTTCATCGGCAATCAGGCGCGCCGTCTTGTGGCATTGGCAATGATAGGGGTCACCTTTGTCGAGATGAAATTTTGGCAGGCCATGAAAGGTCATCAACAATTTATCGGTCGCGAAATTGGGCCGGCCGATTTTCATCCATTCCGCCAGCACGTTGTTGGCGATGGCGCTGATATAGGCCGGGTGATCGTGATAGCTGCGGATCATGCGCAAACCGGGCACATCGCGCTTCTTCATCAGCACGCGCGCGAGTTGGTCGAACGTGGCACCGGTGGTACTGGCGGCGTATTGCGGGTAGAGCGGAACGATGAGAATATTTTCGCAGCGGGCCGCCTTCAGTTTGTCGATGGCAGACTCAATTGAAGGATTGCCGTAGCGCATCGCGTATTCAACCTTGATCGGACTCTTGAATATTTCGCCGAGATAGCCGCGCAACATCTGCGCCTGACGCGCCGTATACACACGCAATGGCGAGCCTTCCTTCAGCCAGATGCTTGCGTATTTCGCCGCGGTTTTTTTCGGCCGCACGTTGAGGATGATGACGTTCAGAATCAGCCACCAGATCGGCTTGGCGATTTCCACCACGCGCGCATCCGACAAGAATTCCTTGAGAAAACGCCGCACGGCCGGTGCCGTGGGTTCATCGGGCGTACCGAGATTGATCAGCAGAATCCCGGTCGCGGGTGGCGTGCCGTGGGTGAATGGGGGTTCGGGTTGGAAGGCCATTTTGATAATTTAAAGTCTAGCACTGGCGCGGACGTTGGGGCGAAAAGGCCTGAAAAAGCGCGCGGGTGCTAGGGTTTGATTGAAAAAATAACTGAGACGGCATCGGAGATCGTAAAAATTTCTTTCCCCCGCGAAGGCGGGGGCCCAAGTAACGCTCCGTCAGATGAAAGAACTTGGGCCCCGCTTCGCGGGGGAAGGACGATCAAAGACGTTGATAAGAATGACGGAACAACTTGCAACGCTACAACTTTTCGTGCCGTCCTAATGCTGACTCAGCGCCGAAGACAACAACTTTGCCGTCACGTCCACAATCGGAATCACGCGCTCATACGCCATTCG
>JANLQC010000241.1:0-1649 GCA_031367575.1 Betaproteobacteria bacterium
AAGTCCATCACGTTGCCTTTTACCGCAAATTCTTTGAATTCCGCTGCAAAACTCATGATAAATCCCCTTTTTTCGACGTAATTTAGTTCCAAATTTCAAGCCCGCACCGCATAACTGACCGTCGACCATGCAAGTATGAACGATTGTGGCGACGATGGTGGCAACGATGGACGCTCATTGCGATTGCGCCGCTTACCCGTTTGCTTACCCACTTACCCACATACCGGGCGCAAATTAGACTTTGTTGCGGCGGGGGCTTTAAGTTTGATGGTGCTATCGGATAAAATAAGAGGTTGGTTTCCCATCCCAATGCCGAACCGGCTGAAATCCAGCCGTTTCCGGCACCATAACGCGAAAAAGAACCGATTCCATGAGCGCAATCGTCCTGAATGAAGTTGATCCCAAAAAGCGCCGTTTCCTGATCGCCGCGACTTCGGTCGTCGGGGCCGGGGCAACGGTCGCGGTCGCAGTGCCGTTTGCCTTGAGCATGCGCCCATCTGCGCGCGCACTGGCCGCCGGTGCGCCGGTCGAATTCGACATATCGAAGCTCGAACCCGGCCAGATTGTCACGATCGAATATCGCGGCTCTCCCCATTGGGTCATCCGTCGCACGCCGGAGATGGTCGCGCAGTTGGCCAAAAACGACGCGGTTTTGGCGGATCCGAAATCCGATGTATCCAGCCAACCTGATTTTGCCAAAAACGCACACCGTTCCAGCAATCCAGAGTTCTTCGTCGTCAAGGGTGTCTGCACCCATTTGGGCTGCTCGCCGACTTTCCGCAAGGAAATCGGCCCCGCTGACCTCGGTGCCGATTGGCCGGGTGGCTTTTTTTGCCCCTGCCACCAATCCAAATTTGACATGGCCGGACGCGTATTCAAGGGCATGCCGGCACCGAAAAATCTGCCCGTCACCCCGTACAAGATCGCCGGCACGACGCTGGTGATTGACGCCGACTTGAAGGGAGCCTGAGCGATGTCACACACGCCAAAAACCGCCATTGCCCCGCCGATTCCCGGTGTAGTGGGCAATATGATTGTCTGGGTCGATGCGCGCTTTCCGCTGGTCAAACTCTACAAAGAGCAGCTCACCGATTACTACGCGCCGAAAAATTTCAATTTCTGGTACTACTTCGGCTCGCTCGCGATGCTGGTGCTGGTGATGCAAATCGTCACCGGCATCTTGCTCACGATGAATTACAAACCGGATGCCAAATTGGCGTTTGGTTCGGTCGAATACATCATGCGCGATGTGCCGTGGGGCTGGATGATCCGTTATATGCATTCGACCGGCGCATCGATGTTTTTCATCGTCGTCTATCTGCACATGATGCGCGGCCTGATGTACGGCTCGTACCGCAAACCGCGCGAGTTGCTGTGGATTTTCGGCTGCCTGATTTATCTGTGCCTGATGGCCGAAGCGTTCTTCGGCTACCTGTTGCCGTGGGGCCAGATGTCGTATTGGGGCGCGCAGGTCATCATCAACTTGTTCTCGGCGATCCCATTGATCGGCGAAGATGTGGCGGTGTGGATTCGCGGCGATTACAACGTCGGCGATGCCACGCTGAACCGCTTTTTTGCGTTTCACGTGATCGCCGTGCCATTGGTGTTGTTGGGTCTGGTGGCCGCGCATTTGATGGCGTTGCGCGAAG
>JANLQC010000319.1:0-2067 GCA_031367575.1 Betaproteobacteria bacterium
GACTCGGCGGGCCGCGGCCAGTGGATTCGTATCTCAAGGGCGACATCGTTATCGATATCGCCCGACGCGCAGGTGCCGAGGCGATACATCCCGGCTATGGTTTTCTGTCCGAGAATGAAAAATTCGCGTCGGCGTGCGAACAGGCGGGCATCGCGTTTATCGGCCCGACACCGTCCGCGATTGAAAAAATGGGCTCCAAGAGTGCGGCCAAAACGCTGATGGAAGCGGCCGGCGTGCCGGTGGTGCCGGGTTATCACGGCGACAGTCAGGACGCCATTTTTCTCGCCGAACAATCGAAAAAAGTCGGCTATCCGCAATTGATCAAGGCGGTCGCGGGCGGCGGCGGCAAAGGCATGCGGCTGGTCGAAAAACCCGATGAATTCAAGGCGCAACTCGACGCCGCGATGCGCGAATCGAAAAATGCCTTCGGCGATGACGCGGTGTTGATCGAACGCTACGTGCAGAGCCCGCATCACATCGAGTTTCAGGTATTCGGTGACACGCACGGCAACGTTGTGCATTTGTTTGAACGCGAATGTTCGATCCAGCGCCGTCACCAGAAAGTGCTGGAAGAAACGCCCTCACCTTTCATCGACTCCGCAAATGACGACATGCGCGAACGCATGGGTGCGGCGGCGGTGGCGGCGGCGCGCGCGATTGCCTATCGCGGCGCGGGCACGATCGAGTTTATCGTTGGCGCGGATCGGCAATTCTTTTTCATGGAAATGAACACGCGGCTACAGGTCGAGCATCCGATCACGGAAATGATCACCGGCGAAGACTTGGTGGAATGGCAACTGCGCGTCGCAGCGGGGGAAACATTACCGCTGACGCAGGGCGAAATTCTCAGCGGCGGCCACGCCATCGAAGTGCGCATTTGCGCCGAAGATCCGGCTAACGATTTCCTGCCGGAAACCGGCACCATGCAACTTTTTGCCCCACCCACCATCAATGACGAAGGCGACGTTCGGCTCGACACCGGCGTCGTCACCGGCGACACCATCAGCGTCTATTACGATCCGATGATCGCGAAGCTCATCACCTGGGGCGGCGACCGCGCTGAGGCGATTCGGCGCATGCAGAACGCCCTCAATGAAACCGATGTGCTGGGCGTGAAAACCAATCTCGAGTTCCTGCAACAACTCGCACAACATCCGGCGTTTCTGGCGGGTGACACCGATACCGGTTTTATTGCCCGCCATCGTGACGCGTTGATGGCCAAATCCGGGCTGGATGATTTGACGCTGGCGGCTGCCTGCGCGCGCATTCTGCAAGACGAGATCGCCCATATTGGCAGCGATCCATGGTCGCAGAACAGTGGCTGGCGGATGAATGGTTTCGCAAGCCGGTTGATTGAATTCAAAACCGCAACGCAGGATGAACCGATCGAGTGTCATGTCGATGTCGATGGCGGCGTGCGTTATTTTCGGCGCAGCGACGATCAAGCAACGCGCACCAATTTTTCGTGGCAGCAACGCGATGACGGCACTTTCATAATCAAACTCGGCGGGATGAAATCCGCGACGCGGATATTGCGCGCAGGCGATTCGATCACCGTGATTACGCCGAAGGGCCGCCATGCGCTAACGCTGTTCGATCCGTTTTATTTCGAGCAGGAAGATACCGGTGCGGCCGGGCGATTAACCGCAATGATGCCCGGCCGTGTGGTGAAGGTGATGGCCAACGCCGGCGACAGCGTGAAGAAAGGCCAGCCGCTCATCATTCTGGAAGCGATGAAAATGGAGCACACCATCGTCAGCCCCAAAGATGGCGTGGTGGACCGGGTGGCGTTCAGGGAAAATGATCTGGTGCCGGCTGATGCGGTGTTGTTTGCGTTTGTGGATGACGCGTGAGGAACAAACCGTGTCTTGCGGGAGACCTGTCAACCTGAGCGCAGCGAACGATCTCTCATACGGCGAGATTGTTCGCTGCGCTCAGGATGACACCTTAAAAAACGCCGCTCACTGGAGCGGCGTTGTTCGTTGCGGCAATGGCGACCGGTAGCGACCGGTAGCGATCAGTAGCGATTTCCATACGAAGGCGAAGGTGACTGCGCCCGATAGCTTG
>JANLQC010000329.1:0-3472 GCA_031367575.1 Betaproteobacteria bacterium
CGCGCACGTTGCAAATGCTCAACGTCCATGCGTGGCCGAGTTCCTTGGCGCGCTTCAAAGCTTCCATCGTATCCAGCGTTTCGCCGGACTGCGAAATGGTGATGACGAGTTGTTTCGGATTGGGGATGGAATCGCGGTAACGATATTCGTGGCCGAGTTCGACCGTGACCGGCACCCGCGCAATGGTTTCGATCCATTGCTTGGCCACCAGCGCGGAGTAGTAGCTGGTGCCGGAAGCGAGAATGAGTACGGCATCCGCATCGCGGAATATTTCTGCCGCGCCTTCGCCGAATAAACCGGGATGTACGCCTTCGGTGAGTACCGCCTCCATCGTATCCGCGAGGGCTCTGGGCTGCTCGTGGATTTCTTTTTGCATGAAGTGCTGATACGGCCCGAGCTCGCGCGCATCATCGGTGATGTCGCTGACTTTTATTTCGCGCGTGACGGGTTTACCGGCGCGATCCACCACGCTGATTTTGTCGCGCGTGAGTTCGGCGACATCGCCTTCTTCCAGATACATTACGCGGCGCGTTTCGGGGATGATCGCGGACATGTCGGAAGCGATGAAATTCTCGCGCGCGCCCTCGACACCGACGCCGATCAACAGCGGGCAGCCCATGCGTGCGCAGCAAATAACGTCGGGGGTCATTACCGACATCACGCCAATCGCGTAGGCCCCGTGCAAATCGCGCACCGCGCGCTGCGTGGCTTCAAAAAGATTTCTCGTCTCCTTGTAGTAATGATGCACGAGGTGCGCGATGACTTCGGTATCAGTTTGCGATTCGAAGTGATAGCCGGCGCGTGTCAGGCATTCGCGTTGCTCTTCATGGTTTTCGATGATGCCGTTATGCACCACCGCGATTTCTTCGCTTGATATATGCGGATGCGCATTGGGCTCGGTCACACCGCCATGCGTAGCCCAACGGGTGTGGCCGATGCCGAGAATGCCATTGAGACCCTCTTCAACAATGCCCGCTTCCATTTCCGCAACGCGACCAATGCGCCGCACCCGGCGGATGCCGTCATTGATGACCGCGATGCCGGCCGAATCATAGCCGCGATATTCGAGGCGCTTGAGGCCTTCGGTGAGGATGGGGACGATGTTGCGATTGGCGATGGCGCCGACGATGCCGCACATTGAGTGACTCCGTTGCGAGTGGCTGATGGGATTGGGGACGCGAACAACACAAACGACATTGTGCCTTTGTCAGCTACCCCCTGTCATCGTTCACGAGTGAACCGTCACCTTTTCTTTTGCGGGCGCTTCCAGTCGGGCTTGGAAATTTGCTGCTTGCTGTTCATCGTCAGACCGCCCGGCGGCACATCTTTCCAGACCGTCGTGCCGGCCGCGATATCGGCCCCTTTGCCGATCGTGATCGGTGCCACCAGTTGCACGTCCGAGCCGATATGCACGTTGTCTTCGATCACGCTGCGATGCTTGTTGGCGCCATCGTAATTGCAGACGATAGTGCCGGCACCAATGTTTACTTTGCTGCCGACGGTGGTGTCGCCGATGTACGAGAGGTGATTGGCTTTTGAATTGAAGCCGAATTCGCTTGCTTTGACTTCGACGAAATTGCCCAGATGCACTTCATCGCCCAGTACCGTGCCGGGACGGATGCGCGTGTAGGGGCCGATGCGGGCGTTGGCACCGATGGTCGCGCCTTCAAAGCAGGAGAACGGCAGGATTTCCGTTTTTTCGCCGACGGTGCAATCGCGCAGAATGCAATTGGCCCCGATGGAGACGCCTGAGGCGAGCGTGACGTTGCCTTCAAATATGCAATTGACGTCGATGCTCACATCGGCGTCACAGGTCAATTTGCCGCGAACATCAATTCGCGCAGGATCGGCAAGACTCACGCCATCAGCCAATAACCGCCGGGCAATTTCGCCTTGGTAGACTCGTTCAAGCTGCGCCAGTTGCGCGCGATTATTGACACCGATGGTCTCCCAATGGCCATCCGGATGTGGAGTTTCAACGCTCACCCCTTCACCGACGGCGAGGGCCAGAATGTCTGTTAGGTAGTACTCACCCTGCGCATTATCGTTGGTGAGCCTGGGCAACATTTTTTTCAGCAGATCGGTTGGGCAGGCGAGAAAGCCGGTGTTGATTTCGTTGATCAATCGTTGCGCCGGAGATGCATCGGCGTCTTCGATGATGCCTTGAACGCGACCGGATGCATCGCGCAAGATGCGGCCAAGGCCCGATGGATCGGGTACGTGTTGCGTAAGCCAGGCAAGCTTTCCCTGCCGCGCTCCTTCGACCAGACGGCTAAGTGTGACAGTGGTGATTAGCGGCACATCCCCGTAGAGGATGAGCGTGATACCTTCACCAAGAAGATGAGGAAGCGCCTGATTGACGGCGTGGCCGGTACCCAACTGCGGTGATTGGATTGCCCAGTAGATGGATGGATTCGGGAAAACCTCGCGCACTTGCTCGCCGCCGTGGCCATAGATGATGCAAATGCGTTCGGGTTGAAGATCATTGGCGCGCGCCAAAACGTGGCCCAGCATCGATTCGCCAGCAATGCGGTGCAGCACTTTGGGCAAAGCCGATTTCATGCGCTTTCCCTGACCTGCGGCGAGGATGACGATGGTGAGCGGCGACGCTAACGATTGGGGGGTTTCGGCGGTCATATGCGAATTATGCGACATGCAAAGTTGTTACACATCATCAGCCCATTTGAACGAAAAAAAGGCAGCGGGAAATGATTCCGCTGCCTGTATGTGTTGCGCCTCTAAACTGTTACGGTGGAAAGATGACAGCGCGAAACTTATTTCTTGCGCAATTTGTTGATCGCCTGAAGCTGAGCCGCCAACTGCGCCAGCTCTGCAACCACAAGCGCCCGTTCCTGGCCGCTTGCGCGGTTCGCAAGCGCTTCCTCTGCGGCCTGCTTCGCTTCCAGAACTTTGGCCTCGTCAAGGTCATGGGCGCGAATTGAGCTATCGGCAAGAATCGTCAGCGCCTTGGGTTGCACCTCCAGAATGCCGCCTGAAACATAGACGACTTCCTCTTCATCTTTGCCGACCAATTTGACCTTGACCACGCCGGGCTTGATGCGCGTGAGCAGCGGCGCATGCTGCGGCAATATGCCGAGTTCGCCCGCTTCCCCGGGGGCGATGACTCTTTCGGCTTCACCCGAAAAGATCGCCTTTTCGGCCGATACGATTGTTACTTGCAGCGTGTGTGCCATCTAAATGCTTTCTCTCGGGCCAGGGCCTTAGTTCATCGTCTTGGCTTTTTCGAACGCCTCATCGATACCGCCCACCATATAAAACGCCTGCTCGGGCAACATATCGCATTCGCCATCGACGATCATCTTGAAGCCACGGATGGTTTCTTTGAGCGGCACGATTTTGCCCGGCGAGCCGGTAAACACCTCGGCCACGTTAAACGGCTGCGACAAGAAGCGCTGAATTTTGCGCGCGCGCGAAACCGCGAGTTTGTCGTCAGGCGAGAGTTCGTCCATAC
>JANLQC010000249.1:0-2294 GCA_031367575.1 Betaproteobacteria bacterium
CACTCTTCACAAAAATCCGCCCGATATCGTCGGGACGTTTTCGGTATTGACTGTCGGCCGACATCAGCACCTGCCAGGCACGGCCGTACTTGTTAAAGTCGTTCACATAGTACGTGCCGAGTGTGGCGGCGAGCGTGTTGAAGGCGCTGTCGAGCGGAATGCCGAGTGCCTTTGCTTTCTCGCGATCCACGTTGACCTTCAATTGCGGCGATGCCGGCTTCCAAAGCGATTGCACGCCTGCAAGAATCTTGCTTTGGCTGGCCGCACCCATGATGCCGTACATCGCCTCGGCCAATTTGCTGGCACCACCCTCGCCCCGGTTCTGGATATAGACCTCGAAGCCGGCCGTGTTGCCGAGCCCGAAAATCGGTGGCGGCGCGAACGCCAGCACCAGCGCTTCCTTGATGCCGCCGGTTTTCATGAAAAATTCGCCCACCAATTCCTGCACGGAAATTTTGCGGTCATCCCAGTGGGTTTGCGTCACAAAGATCGTCGCGGCACTATTCTTGTAGCCACCACCGAGAAAATCAAAACCGGTAAACGCCACCACATATTCGTTGGCCGGGTTGGAGCGAATCGCGGCGAGCACCTCGGTCATGACTTTGTCGGTGCGCTCCAGCGATGAGCCTTCGGGCAGAAATACGGCGGCAATGTAATAGCCTTGATCTTCATCGGGCACCAGTGATCCGGGCGTGAATTTCCACAGACCCGCCGTGACAATCACCATGCCGAGAAACAACACCACGCCGATTGCGCCGCGCTTGATCATCCACAGCACGCCGCCGGTGTAGCGCATGGTGACGCGTGCGAACCAATCGTTGAACCAGGTGAAGAATCGGCCCGGTGAACGCGCTTGCCCTTTCAGCACCACCACGCACAGTGCGGGTGTCATGGTCAATGCGATCAGGCCGGAAATCACCACCGCAATCGAAATGGTGACCGCAAACTGGCGATACAGCTCGCCGGTGAGTCCGCCCAGAAACGCAATCGGCACGAATACCGACACCAGCACCAGCACAATCGCAATCACCGGGCCGGTCACTTCCTTCATCGCCTTGATGGCGGCTTCGCGCGCGGACAAGCCATCCTCATGCATATGGCGCTCAACGTTTTCCAGCACCACGATCGCATCATCGACCACGATACCGATCGACAGCACCATGCCGAACAAAGTGAGCGTGTTGATCGAGTAACCGAGCAGCGAAAGGCCGGCAAAGGTGCCGATCAACGACACCGGCACGGCGGCAAACGGAATCAATGTGGCGCGCCAGTTTTGCAGGAATAAAAATACCACTAAAAATACCAGCGCCATTGCTTCGGCGAGGGTTTTCACCACTTCGCGGATCGATACTTTCACGAAGCGCGTGGTGTCGTAGGGCACCGAATAATCGAGCCCTTGCGGAAAGCGCGCCTTTAGTTTTGTGAGCGTGGTGTTTACCTCGTCGGCGACACTTAACGCGTTCGCACCCGGTTGCAGAAAAATGCCGATCAGCGTCGCGGGCTTGCCATTGACGCGGCCGATGAAGTCGTAATCCTTGGCGCCCAGCTCCACACGCGCGATGTCCTTGATGCGCAACGTGCTGACGTCGGCGTTCGATCTCACGATCACATTTTCAAATTCAACCGGTGTGGAGAGACGGCCTTTGGTGGTGATGGTGTAGACCATTTCCTGACCCTTGCCGATCGGCGTCTGGCCGATCTTGCCGGCGGCGAACTGCGCGTTTTGCTCGTTCAGCGCGCGCGCGACTTCGTCCACTGTTACCTTCAATTGCGTCATCCGATCCGGCTTCAGCCAGATGCGCATGGCGTAATCCTTGGCACCGAAAATCTGCACGCTGGTGGTGCCGGGAATGCGTTTGATGCTATCGAGCACATTCAGCGTCACGTAGTTGGACGTGTAAATATCGTCGAAGCGGCCATCGGGTGAAAAGAATGCCAATACCTGCAAAAATGCGGATGAGCCTTTTTCCACCGTCACGCCCTGCCGCCGCACTTCCTGCGGGAGTTTGGCCTCGACCTGCTTGACGCGGTTGTTGATATTCTGCGCGGCCTTGTCGGGGTCGGTACCGATCTCGAACGTGACTTCAATGGTGACGGTGCCGCTGGAGGTCGAGGCCGAGGACATGTACATCAGGCCCTCGATGCCGGTGAGTGCATTTTCAATCGGTGCCGCCACCGTTTGCTCGACAACGCTGGCTGACGCCCCAGGATAAACGGCGATCACACGGACAATCGGCGGCGAGATTTCGGGATATTGTGCAATCGGCAATGAACGCATCGCCGCCAAGCCGGCG
>JANLQC010000370.1:0-4955 GCA_031367575.1 Betaproteobacteria bacterium
ACTTTCACTGGCGTCGAGAATCATGTCTTCGGCACCGAAGCTGCTGGCAAACGCGGCCGGGGAATGGTCGCGTTCGATGCGTTGCAAAGGCATGCGCAAGCGGGCGACTTTTGGGGTGAGTGCGCGACTGGACGTATCCGACGACAGATCCGGCGACGTGCCCGACGACGTGCGCGACGACCTGTCCAACGACATGCCCGACGACGTGACCAAGGGTGCGACGTTCATGCCAGTCCACCCGCGGCGTTTTTATGGGAATCAACGTTGCGGCGCCGGAACAATGGCTGTGGCTGATCCACTGCGCCCTGATACACCTCGGTGAAATCCGTGAGTGCGCCAATTGCATCGTAAATATCCTTGTCCGCGCGAACCGCGAATGCGTTGAAGCCCGCCCGCCGCAGATAGAAAAGCTGATCGCGCAGCACGTCGCCGATGGCGCGCAATTCCTTCGTGAATCCGTAACGGCTGCGCAACAGCGTGGCGGTCGAATAGCCGCGTCCGTCAGTGAATTTCGGAAAATTGACCGCGATCACAGTGAATCGATCAATCGAATCGGCGAGCAGTGAAGGATCGTCCGCACCGTCCAACCAGACGCCAATCGGCTGATTTTGCATGCATATCCGGCCAATCAATGCCTCGCGTTGCGCAATCCACACCGTGAGTGGCACCAGTACGTTGCCGGTGGGCACGATGGCGGCGGCGGCATTTTCGATCGCGGCGGCGGGCATCAATTGCCAATCGTCACTCACCACCGCACCGTCGCGGATAATTTTGTTTTCGCTAAACACTGGCGGTCTCCGCCACGTCGCGGCTGATGCGTTTTTCATAGACGCGCGCCTTGAAAGGTTCCAGCCCGACGCGTTTTGCAGTATCGAGAAAATGTTCGTCCTCGTGGCGCAGATCGAGGTAGGCCGTGATCAGTTTTTCCACCACATCCGCCATCTCATCCTGCGCAAACGACGGACCGATCACTTTGCCGAGCGCGGCATCAAGGCCTTGCGAGCCGCCAATGGTCACCTGATAAAACTCTTCGCCGTGCTTGTCCACGCCCAATATGCCGATGTGCCCGACGTGATGGTGGCCGCAGGCGTTCATGCAGCCGGAAATATTGATGGCGATATCGCCGATGTCAAACAGGTAATCGAGATCATCGAAGCGATTCTGGATTGCCTCGGCAACGGGAATCGATTTCGCATTGGCGAGCGAACAGAAATCGCCGCCGGGGCAGGAGATGATGTCGGTGAGAAGGCCAATGTTGGGCGTGGCGAAACCGATTTTTTTTGCGCGCTGCCATACGGTGAATAGTTCGCTGATTTCAACGTCGGCCAAAATCAGATTCTGTTCATGCGAGACGCGGATTTCACCAAAGCTGAATTGGTCGGCCAAGTCGGCAACCGCATCCAACTGTGCGTCGGTCGCGTCCCCCGGCGCGACACCGGTTTTTTTCAGCGACAGCGTGACGGCGGCGTAACCCGGTTGCTTGTGGCCGAACACATTGCGGCTGACCCAGCGCGCGAACGCTTTATCGTCGAGTTGATGCTTTTCAAAATCCGCGTTGATCGCGGAAAGTTTTTGGTACGCGGGATCGACGAAATGCCCCGCGACACGGTCGATTTCCGCCTGCGTCAAGGTGGAGGGACCATCCTTCAGGTGTGCCCATTCGGCCTCGACCCCGGCGCGGAATTTCTCAAGCCCCAATTCCTTGACCAGAATCTTGATGCGCGCCTTGTACAGGTTGTCACGGCGGCCATAACGGTTGTAGACGCGCAGAATCGCGTCAAGGTAGGTGAAAAGATGGCGTGTCGGCAGTTCTTCGCGAATGACGTGGCCGAGGATGGGTGTGCGTCCGAGTCCGCCGCCCACCAATATGTTGAACGCCACCGCACCGGATGATGTGCGTACGGTATGCACGCCGATATCGTGAAACAGCGTGCCGGCACGATCCTCGCGTGCGCCATTGACGGCGATTTTGAATTTGCGCGGCAGATAGGCGAATTCAGGATGAAACGTGGACCACTGGCGGATCAATTCGGCGTAGGGGCGCGGATCAATCAATTCATCGTGCGCAATGCCGGCAAATTGGTCGGACGTGGTATTGCGGATGCAGTTTCCCGAAGTCTGGATGGCATGCATTTCCACACTCGCGAGATCGGCGAGGATATCCGGCACCGTTTCCAGTGCCGGCCAGTTGAATTGAATGTTCTGGCGCGTGGTGAAGTGGCCGTAGCCGCGATCGTATTTGCGCGCAATGTGCGCGAGCATCCGCACCTGTTTTGATGACAGCATGCCGTAGGGTATTGCGACGCGGAGCATGGGCGCGTGCTTTTGAATGTAGAGGCCATTTTGCAAACGCAGTGGGCGGAATTCGTCTTCGGAGAGTTGTCCGGCAAGAAAGCGCGCGGTTTGCCCGCGAAATTGCGCGACCCGCTCGTCGACAATGGTTTGATCAATGGAATCGTATTTGTACATGGTATTGCCGGTGGCGACCGATTGGACTGATTGGACTGATTGGACTGATTGGACCGATTGAACCGATTGAACCAATAACGCCGGTCAGGACACCATGTTAGTCGGCGGGCATATATATCAATAAAGACTTTATTGATAATAAATATTACAAAATAATATATAAGACACGTAAAACTCGCTCGCCGGGAAATGTGCATTGCGTTCGCCGCAGGATCGGCGCGGGCCGCGTTTCTCCAAGGTCAGGCAATCATTCATCACGCCGGCCGGTTTACGGCTATGATTTGCGTACTTCAAACCGACAGGGGGCGCAAATGGCAATTGTTGATCGTGTGAAGAACATCCTTTTGACACCGAAAACAGAGTGGCCGGTCATCGCCACCGAGACCACGTCAACATCGGGTCTCATGTTGGGCTATGTGGCCCCGCTCGCCGCGATTCCGGCGATTTGCGGATACGTGGGCAGCATGCTTTTGTTTGGCATGCTGGGCATGAGTTCGATGATAGGCCTGATGGCGGCAGTGCTGGGTTATGTGATGTCCTTTGTCGGCGTGTTTGTCATCGCTTTCATCATCAACCTGCTGGCCCCGACGTTTGGCGGCGAGAAGAATCAGGCCAATGCCATAAAAGTCGCGGTCTATTCATTTACCGCGGCCTGGATCGTGGGCGTGTTTTCGCTGATCCCGTTCATCGGTGTGTTGGGCTCATTGCTCGGGCTCTACAGCATTTACCTGATGTATGTCGGGCTGCCGGTATTGATGAAGGCGCCGGTGGACAAGTCGATCGGCTACACGGCGGTGGTGTTCGTGGCGGCCATCGTGTTTTACATCGTGACCGGTGCCGCCGTTGCCATGGTGGTCGCGTTTGGCCGGCCCGCCATGCATTTGGGGGGCATCGGTGCCTCGTCGATCTCGGGCAGCACGTTTGACAAAGACAGCAAACTCGGCAAGCTCGAAGCGTTCGGCAAGAAAATGGAAGAGGCCGGCAAGAAAATGGAGGCCGCCGAGAAGAGCGGCAATAAGGATGAAGCCGCCAAAGCGGCCATCGGCATGTTCGGTGCCGTGCTCGGTGGCGGCAAGTCGGTTGAACCGCTGGGCATCGAACAATTGAAGCCATTCGTGCCTGAATCGTTTGCGGGTCTTGCCAAAAAATCCAGCAAGGCCGAAAAGACCGGTGCCATGGGCATCATGGTTTCCAAAGCCGAAGCGCGTTATGCGGACGATGCCGGTAAAAGCATTCATCTGGAAGTCTCCGACACCGGTGGTGCGGCGGGAATGATGGCGTTTGCCGGTTGGGCAATGGAGCAGGGCGAAAAGGAGGATGAATACGGTTCAGAGAAGACCGGCAAAGTCGGTGGACGGCTGGTGCATGAAAAAATGCGCAAGGACGGCCGCAATGAATATGACGTGGTAATCGGTGAGCGATTCATTGTCGCGGCCAAGGGCAATGGCGTTGATCTGGCGACGCTGAAGAGCGCGGTCGCCGGCCTCGATTTGAACAAGCTGGAAGGCATGAAGGACGTTGGCGTGCAGAAGTAGCGCGCCACCGAACTTTTGGGCGAAGTGTCCGGCAGTGGCGAATTTTCTTCGCCGGGAGTAATCTAGGCGCGTCGTTAAACCACAAGGGAGGAAATATGGATGAAGTGAGCGCAACACCTGAGGCAACATCCGCGTCCGCGCCCAATCAGGAATCGAAAAACATGGCGCTGATGATCTGGATCGGCAGCATCATTTTCGGATTCATTCCCGGGCTCATTTTTTATCTCGTCAAGAAGGACGATCCGTATATCGTCGATCAATCGAAAGAAGCGCTCAATTGGTCGATCACGGCGATGATCGGTTATTTTGCCGGTGTTATTCTGATGTTCATCCTGATCGGCGCACTGGTAATGCTGGTGGTCGGCATTTGCCATCTGGTTTTTTGCATCATGGGAGCCATCGGTGCGTCGAAAGGGGCGATGTTTCGCGTGCCGTTTGCGCTACGGTTGATCAAGTAGTCCGCCGCATTTTTGATTGTCGTGTCCCGCCAACGCCCATTTGGCGGGGCACACAAATTTGAGCGCGAGTGCCGCCAGATGGTGCCCGAGGCGTTTTGTCACCACCGTCATCAGCCGCTGGTAGCGAAGAGCATCGGCGTACAGGCTGATCATTTGGCGCAATTCGATCACACGGTTGGGTGCATAAACGGTGTTGATCAAATGCCACGTGGCGAGATCGAAATACACGTTGCCGGCCGCCCGGCCCAAGCGAGCCGTAGCCGAATGCGGGCATGAATGCGGGAAACGTCTCGAAACCCCTGATTTTTTGTGCCAGTGTTTGAGTTTGATGATTGATCGCAGGATGACAGGGCGTATCCACGCGACATGAATATCAGCACTTGCCAAAACCATAAAACTGTACGAATATATGGGGTATCCCTTTAGCTCCACAGGTGGCAGAATTGCCAAATGGGCACGCCAGAGATAACGCCAACAGGTGGCAAAGATTATC
>JANLQC010000252.1:0-2811 GCA_031367575.1 Betaproteobacteria bacterium
TCGCGCTGGCGGCGGCGCTGAAGGCCGATGAGTGCCAGATCTTCACTGACGTCGATGGTGTTTATACGACCGATCCGCGGGTGGTGCCGGAAGCGCGCAAACTCGAAAAAATCACCTTTGAAGAAATGTTCGAGCTTGCCAGTCTTGGCTCGAAAGTATTGCAAATCCGCTCGGTCGAGTTCGCCGGCAAATACAAGGTGAAACTGCGGGTGTTGTCGTCGTTCACGCCATTCGATTCGACCGACACCGGCACATTGATTACGTATGAGGAAGAAGACAACATGGAACAGCCCATCATTTCCGGCATCGCGTTCACGCGCGATGAAGCCAAACTGACGGTGACCGGCGTGCCTGACCGGCCCGGTATCGCCTTCGCCATTCTCGGCCCGATTGCGGAAGCGAATATCGATGTCGACGTGATCATTCAGAACACGTCATTCGATGGCATCACCGATTTTTCGTTTACCGTTCATCGCAACGATTACGCCAAGGCGCTGGCGATCCTTAACGACAGGGTGAAGCCGGCCATCAACGCCAAGGGTGTCACGGGCGACAACAAGAGTGCCAAGGTGTCGATTGTTGGCATCGGCATGCGATCACACGCGGGCATTGCGGCCAAAATGTTTGAGTGTCTCGCGAAGGAAAACGTCAACATCCAGATGATTTCCACCTCCGAAATCAAGACCTCGGTGGTGGTCGATGAAAAGTATATGGAGCTTGCGGTGCGGGCATTGCATCAGGCGTTTGAACTGGATAAACTGCCTGCCTGAGTTCTTGCGCAAGAAATTTTCAGTCAAGGCCGCCAATGCCACGCATGGCGGCCTTGTCAATTTCCGGAGTCAGTCATGTTTGGTTACAGAGCGGCAAACATTGCCGCGTTCACATTGGGAGTGGCAATGACCGTCACCGTCACCAACGCAATTGGTCAGGAAGATCCATATCTCTGGCTGGAAGAGGTGATGGGCGACAAGGCCATTGCCTGGGTCAAACAGCAAAACGGGAAGTCGCAAAAATTGCTCGAAGCGGTCCCGCAATTTGCCGCGATCCGCGACAAAACATTGGAGGTACTTAACTCGCGGGCGCGCATTCCCGCCATCGTCAAGCGCGGCGAATGGTTTTACAACTTCTGGCAGGACGAGAAAAATGTACGTGGTGTTTGGCGGCGCACGACGATGGCGGAATACCGCAAAGCCGAACCAACGTGGGAAGCGGTCCTCGATCTCGATCAACTTGCGCGCGACGAAAAGGAGAATTGGATATGGATGGGGGCCACTTGTCTTTATCCGAAATATGACCGCTGCCTGCTGAGTCTTTCGCGCGGCGGCGCGGATGCGACCGTGATCCGCGAATTCGACCTATTGCGGAAAGTCTTTGTCGTCGGCGGCTTTGAATTGAAAGAGGCCAAAGGCAGCGCGTCGTGGATTGATCGAAACACGGTGTTTGTCCAGACCGATTTTGGGAAAGGTTCGCTGACCAAATCCGGCTACCCACGCATCGTCAGGGAATGGAAGCGCGGCACCAAGCTTGAGAATGCGGTGACGGTGTTCGAGGGGTCCGACGCCGATATCAGCGTAAGCGGGTTTCAAAGCGAGCAGAAGGGCTTTGCGACCCGGCAGTTTGTGCGCCGCGGCGTGACATTTTTCACCACTGAAATGTTTCTGCGCGCAGGAGGCAAACTCATCAAGCTCGACATTCCGCCGGATGCACAACTAAGCGTCGCGCGCGATTGCCTCTGGTTGCGCCTCAAATCAGCGTGGCCCGTCGGCGGAAAATCCTACGCTCAGGGTTCGCTGATCACGATCAATTTCGAGCGTTTCATGAAAGGTGAGCGCGATTTCGACGTGCTGTTCGAACCGACCGAACGCAAATCGCTGAGCGGATGGGCGTTGACGAAAAACCATCTTGTCCTCAACGAATTGGACAACGTCAAGAATAGCGTCTGGGAATATCGTCTGGCCAATGGCAAATGGATCCGCGAATCCAACGTTAAGTTATCGGGCACGATGAGCATCACGGCGGTTGATGCGGATGACTCCGACGACTATTTTGTGACCGGCACCGGCTACCTGACGCCATCGACACTTTGGATGCGGACGGTCGGCACGGTGGGCACCGCTGGCGTGTCGGAGGCATTGAAATCGCTGCCGGCCTTTTTTGATGCGACGCCTTACAAGGTCGAACAATTCGAGATCGCATCAAAGGACGGCGAAAAAATTCCCTATTCGGTGGTGATGAACAAAAACACGGTTTTCAATGGCAAGAATCCGACCCTTTTGTACGGTTACGGCGGTTTTGAAATTTCGCAATTGCCGACGTACTCCGCAACCGTCGGCAATGCGTGGTTGAGCAATGGCGGTGTTTACGTGGTGGCGAACATCCGTGGCGGCGGCGAGTTTGGGCCGCGCTGGCATCAGGCGGGTCTCAAAGCGAACCGCCAAAAAGTGTTCGACGATTTCATTGCCGTTGCGGAAGACTTGCTGGCCCGAAAAATCACTGCGCCGCGCCATCTCGCCATCTACGGTGGCAGCAATGGCGGCCTGTTGGTCGGTGCCGTCGCCGTGCAACGTCCGGCGCTTTTCCGCGCGGTGCTATGCGTCGTGCCGCTGCTGGACATGAAGCGCTATGACAAGTTGCTTGCCGGTGCTTCGTGGGTGGCTGAGTACGGCAATCCGGATGATCCAAAGGAATGGGAATTCATTTCCAAATATTCTCCGTACCAAAACGTGAGGGCCGGCGTAAAGTATCCGAAATTCCTGTTTATCACCTCTACGCGCGACGACCGCGTACACCCAGCCCACGCCCGCAAGATGA
>JANLQC010000462.1:0-3605 GCA_031367575.1 Betaproteobacteria bacterium
GGAGACCCCGCAAGAAATGCACATTTCAAATTTCAACAAAATCCTACGGCACGCAACTCAGTACTTGGGTTTTTTCTTCGCCGCCTTGAATTTCTTGACGCCATCCACGATCGCCTGCTTGGCTTCCTCGGCGCCGACCCAGCCCTCGACCTTGACCCATTTGCCGGCTTCCAGGTCTTTGTAGTGCTGGAAAAAATGCGTGATCTGGCTGGTGGTCAATTCGGGCAAATCACGCGCCGACTGCACCTCCCGATAAATCGGCGTGAGCTTGTCGATCGGCACCGCCAGCAATTTTTCGTCGCCGCCGGCTTCATCGACCATTTTCAGCATGCCGATCGGCCGGCAACGCACCACCACGCCGGGAATCAGCGGAAAGGGCGTCACCACCAGCACATCGACCGGATCGCCGTCGTCGGACAACGTATGCGGGATGTAGCCGTAGTTGCATGGGTAGTGCATCGACGTGGACATGAAGCGGTCAATGAACAATGCGCCCGTGGTCTTGTCCAATTCATACTTGATGGGGTCGCCGTTCATCGGAATTTCGATGACGACGTTCACATCATTCGGCACATCGCGGCCGGCATCAACTCGATCTAAATTCATTGGGGCTTCTCAGGAAGTATAAAATCGTTTAGCCTCTATGGGTGCGGGATGGCTTCCGCCGCAATTGGGCTGAGGGTTGCAACGGGACAATAAAAGCGCATTATGGACGTTGGCGACCTTTTTCGCCAAGCGCCACGCAGAAGGAGATAACGTGCAGCACAGGAGCAAGACCGGTTCGCACAGCAAGCATCACGGCAAGACGACAAGAGTGCCGACGCCGATCGTGGTGCCTCGCCTGCAAGAGGTGATGGAGCCGGCGTTCTCGTTGTTTTCGCCAGAAGCCAAACGCTACCCGCTGATTCTCACGCTGGATCAAAACGGCATCCCGCACCGCTGGATCACGTGGCAGCACGCGGTCTGGTATTACGCGAAATCGCGCGTGGCCTGGGAAACCGGCTGCGACGCGTTTACCGTTTCGGGCGGCAAGTGCCGCGACACCGGCGAAGTCTCGACCGTGACCTCGTCGTCGATTATCGCCATTCGCGGCAAAGCGATGGCGATGAAAAGTTTCAACCAGGTGCCGCCGCTCAACAACCGCGAATTGTTTCACCGTGACCGCCATGTGTGCGGCTATTGCGGCGGTGTTTTTTCGCATTCAAAACTCACGCGCGATCACATCATCCCGTATTCACGTCGCGGCATCGATACGTGGATGAACGTGGTCAGCGCCTGCCGCCCCTGCAACGAGCGCAAAGGCAGCCGCCTGCCGGAAGAAGCGCAGATGGAACTCATTTACGCGCCGTACATTCCCAATCGCGCGGAGTTTTTGATCCTCGCCAATCGACGGATTCTGGCCGACCAGATGGAGTTTCTGAAACAGCATGTGAGTGCGCAGAGTCGGGTGCATTTGAGCTGACCGTGTTGAGTGGAAAATGAGGCGGGATCAACCTGCGCGGCGGCAATTTCCAATGGTTCTTCTTTGACGCGCTCGTTGCGGCGGCATTCGCGACCGGTCGGCAGGTTTGCGTTCAACCTCTCGGCGCGGTAGTCAGGCGGGATGGTCACGCGCCGGTGCTGGGGTTTCTATTTTGTTTTCGGTGTACGCCTTGCCGAAACCCGCGTACCAAATCCCGAACTCCCCTTGCCAGTCCCCTTTGAGGTCGGCACCGCAACCCCTTTCTCACGCGGCTTGCGTTGCGAACGTGTGGTCACGCCGCCCTTGACGCCAAACTTGCCCGCTGATTTGGGCCCCGCTTTCACACCCGTTCGCCGATCCGAGCGCTTCGGCAATTCCACCTTTTCCACCTCGGGGTGCTTGCGCCAAATAATCAGCGTTTTGCCGATGTGCTGCACCGGGGCGGCATGCAGCGCCTGACAAATTTCGTGCAGCCACGATTCACGCGCTTCGCGGTCATCGGTCGCGGCGCGGATTTTGATCAGTTCATGGGCTTTCAGGCTGCGTTCGATTTCGAGAATGACGGCGGGCGTCAGGCCCAAGTCGCCGATTCGGACGATCGGATCCAGCGTATGGGCCGCCGCTTTGAGCGTGCGCCGCTCGATAGGGGATAATGTGGTTTTCATCGCGTGATTATACGGTTCATGGCACATGGCTAACGCTCGACCCAAAAACAGCCGCGATTGGGTCAAGCGGCACTTAAGCGATCCCTACGTTAAACGCTCGCAGGTGGACGGCTATCGCTCGCGTTCGACCTACAAGCTCTCGGAGATTATCGAAAAGGAAAACCTCATGAAGGCGGGCATGACGGTGGTCGACTTGGGTTCGGCACCGGGCGGCTGGTCGCAGTGGGTGGCGAAAAAAGTGGGCGCGAAAGGTAAAGTGGTTGCCATCGACATACTGGAAATGGAACCGGTTGCCGGCGTCCATTTCATTCGCGGCGATTTCTCCGACGAGACGGCGCTGAACGCCGTTGTCGAGGCCATCGGCGGCGAGAGTGAACGGGTTGATCTTGTGATTTCCGATATGGCCCCCAACCTCACAGGTATCAGCATCACCGATCAGGCGAGGTTATTTACACTCGGCGAGATCGCGGTGGAATTTGCCGTCAAGTTTTTGAAACCAAATGGGGTTTTTCTGGTCAAGGTATTTCAGGGTGCAGGGTTTGAGCCGTTTGTGAAATTGATGCGCGGACATTTCAAGCATGTCGCCGCGAAAAAGCCCGACGCGTCGCGCGATGAAAGTCGCGAAACGTATTTGCTGGCGCGCGACGTGCGCGCGGTGCAGGGTCGGCAAACACTTGAATCCTAACGACTTAATTCCCCGATTGGCGTACAATGGCTGTCCCGCTGAAAAGCGGATCCGGTTCGCAAGAGCCACAATATTTTTTGTCGGAAAACCTTAAGGATGCGGCGTGAATAACTGGGTAAAGAATATCGGTGTCTGGCTCGTGATCGGCATCGTGTTGATGATGCTGTTCATGCAAGTTTCCAAGAGCGGCGGTGCGCGCAGCGACATGGATTATTCCACGCTGATGCAGGAGGCCAAAAACGGCAATATCGAAAAAATCACCCAGGAAGGTGCGCGCAAACTGCGCGTGCAAACGCGTGACAGCAAGGTCTATACCGCTTATGTGCCCGGCGATTTTTTCATGTGGGAAGACCTGCGCAAGGCGGGCGTGAAGATCGAAGCCAAGCCGGACGAAGAGCAGGGCTTGCTCATGTCGATTTTCATTTCGTGGTTCCCGATGTTGCTGTTGATCGGCATCTGGCTGTACTTCATGCGCCAGATGCAAGGTGGTGGCAAGGGCGGCGCGTTTTCGTTCGGCAAGAGCCGCGCGAAGATGTTGGATGAAGGCAACAACCCGGTGACCTTCGCCGATGTGGCTGGCTGCGATGAAGCGAAGGAAGAAGTTTCCGAGCTGGTCGATTTCCTGCGCGATCCGTCCAAATTCCAGAAACTTGGCGGACGCATTCCGCGCGGCGTGTTGATGGTAGGCTCACCCGGTACCGGCAAAACCTTGCTTGCACGTGCGATCGCGGGTGAGGCGAAAGTACCGTTCTTCTCGATCTCCGGTTCCGACTTCGTCGAAATGTTCGTCGGT
>JANLQC010000581.1:0-2721 GCA_031367575.1 Betaproteobacteria bacterium
CGCGGTCACGTAATATGGATAGTCGACGTCCTTGTCCGTGTCCTCACCCTTTGCTTCGCGAATTCTCGCGATGAAACCAATCGCCTCCGAATAAGGAATCGTGTTCGGAAATGCCTGCGCAAAAGTGGCGTAGCGCGGAAATTCGAGAATGCGGAATTGCTTGTGCTGATAGGGCCCGAACGCGTTGCTGAAATATTCCAACGACACCTTGGTTGCCTCGATCATACGCGCAACGTTGTATTCGTGGCCGCGATGGTAATAGACCTCGATTGGCACATCGCGCCACTGGTCCTTCTTCACGTCATAGCGTGCCGATTGCCAGGCGAAAAAGTGCAGAATCGGCACATCCATCTGGTAGCTGAAATAGCGCCGCCCACCCTCCTTCCATTCCTTTTGCAGGTAGCCGGGCGCAATCGCAATCTGATCTTCCTCGGTGCCCACCACCGTCTCGAAATTGATCCAATCGGCGTCGCTGGACAGGTAGTTGCTTTTCAAGCCTTCGGCGTCGTCGCGGTCGCGCATCCGTTCTTTCGGCGGCAGGTCGTGCTTCTTGCGATCCTGGTCGCGCGCGAGTTCAAACGCTTCCTGATAGCCGATAGAGGGCAATATGCGGCCATTGATGAAGCTGCCGTTGTAGACCACCTGCGTGTTTGATCCACTATTGGTGAAGCCGCGTGTGATCTGCTCGAGATCAAAATTAAGCGTCATTTCGGCACCCGCTGCCATCGGCGATTTGAGGCGGTAATGCCGCACGCCGATCTTCTCGTCGTTGCCAATCAGTTCTGCCGGTGCATCGAACTCCATGCGATGAAACGTCAATTGATCCTGTGCGAATCCCAACCACACGTCCGCGACCGGCTGATCATTCTTGTTCTTGAGCCTGAACGTGCCCGTCAGCCGTACCCGCTGCTCACTCGGATAGAGTTCCGTCTTCACGTTGACCGCGATCACGCGCGGCTGCGGCACCTGCGCGGTCGCTTTGTATTTTTTCTCGTAGTTCACCTGCCGCTGCTGGCCATCGGCGCTGGTCTGGTAGGCATTGAGCAGGTTGGTGTTGTAAAAAATGAATCCGCCCAACCCGGCGAAGAAAACAAGGAATAGCGCCGACATTGCCATGACGCCATGTGAAAAACGTCCGCGCGCCATCACAATGCGTTCGCGCCAGCCGCCGACCGTGCCGCGCGTCCAAAGCAGGTACGCCGCAATCAGCAGCAAACCCGCCGCTGCCGTCCAGTACACCTGAAACGTGAACACGCGCGGCAGGAAATGACCAAAACCATTCATGTCGGAGTAGGTCGCCGGCGGAATCGAGCCGTACTTGTAGAGATTGTGTTCAAAGCCGAGCGCGCCGGAGAACGAGACGGCAATGTAATAGACAATCATCACAAAGTGGCCGAGATATTTCTGGTTGACCACGCTGTGAATCGCGATGGCGAGCGCGCACATCAGCCAGTAAGTCATCAATTGCAACCCGAGCAATTCTTTTACGTACAAACCGGCTTCAAAATTCGTGTAACCCTTGAACGCCTGTATCGCGATGCCGCACAACATCAGCAGGATTTGCAGGATCACCGGCACCAGCATCAGGGCAAGCAGCTTCGAGACCAGCGGCAGCCAGGTCGGCACCGGTGTGGCATCGATGATCTGGTCGAGCCGATTGTCGCGCTCCCGCCAGACCAGCTCACCGGCATAAAACGCGATGATGATGAGCATGAAGAGGCCAAACGTGCCTTCCAGCAGCTCGGTCATTTGATACGTGACCGGCCAGGTGTTGGTGCCGAATCGGCTGCCGACAGTGGTGCTGGCGAAAATCAGGAACAGGATGCCGGCGAACACCAGCACGCCGAAATAAATGTTTTTCACCGTCTCGCGCAGATTCAGCCAAACCATGTGCGCCAGCAAGTTGAGGCCGGCGGGAGTAATGGTCGGCGGCGAAAGTTTTTCCGTGGTGGGCACGACTTGTAGCGCGTCGGCATCGATCAGCTTTTCGCCTTTCCCGGCCGCGCGCTCGCTCGCGAAGCGCGCAAACGAGAACCGCCAGAAGCCAAGCAGCGCCGCCACCAACGCCACACCCAGCCACAGCAGCCGATTCCACAGCAGCACGCCTTCGAGCGGAATCATGCGGGTGTTGCGCTCGGCAACGGTCCAGTATTCGGCGATGCGCGAGATGGCGGTGACGCCGAACGGATCGATCATCGCGGCCACCGTTTTATTGTCAATGTCACGCAGCAATTGCAACGAAATCAGGTAGCCGATCAGCAACAGCACGCTGCCGATATACACCGGCAACATTTTTTTGGTGAGCGCAGCGGTGATGAAAAAAATACAGCCAATTAACAGCGCGTTCGGCAGCAACACCAATACATACGGCCACAGATACGCGCCCGCCAGATTCGGCCCGAGCCGCTCGGCATCCATGCCCGGCAGGAATGTCGCACACAGCGCGCCGAGGCCGATGCTGGTGAAAATCACCAGCAGCACCGCGAATGCGCCGACAAAGCGGCCACCGAGATACTGGAATTTTGAGATGGGGGACGTGAAAAAGAAGTGATGTACTCGGTATTCTGCGTCCTGCTGCACCGCGCGGCCCATTACCGCCGCCATCACGGTGAGCCCGAACATGCCGAGCACCGACAATGTTTGCGCCAGCGCGAACGGCGAATTGACGAACACCTTGCCCGAACCAAAGACCACGTTCGCATCCTTGAAAAGGCCGCCTGC
>JANLQC010000600.1:0-4597 GCA_031367575.1 Betaproteobacteria bacterium
GCAGGCGGCAATGCTCGATGTCGATCACGGCACCTATCCCTACGTCACGTCCAGCAACTGTCTGGCCGGACAGGCGTCAGCCGGTGCCGGTGTCGGACCGCAGGCGTTAAGCTATGTGTTGGGCATCACCAAAGCGTATGCGACACGCGTCGGCTCAGGCCCGTTTCCGACAGAACTGGAAGACGATATCGGCGAGCGCCTGCGCAAGCGCGGCAATGAATACGGCTCCGTCACGGGGCGTCCCCGTCGTTGCGGATGGTTTGATGCGGCGGCGTTGAAGCGGGCGGCACAAATCAACGGTCTTTCGGGCCTTTGCATTACCAAGCTCGACGTTCTTGACGGCTTGGAAACCTTGCGCATTTGCACCGGTTACCGGGTCAACGGCGTGGTCACCGATGTACTGCCGTATGGTGCCGACAACATCGCGCGCTGCGAGCCGATTTTCGAGGATCATCAAGGGTGGAGCGATAACACCTACGGCGTGAAAACTTGGGATGGATTGCCGAAAAGCGCGCAAGTGTATTTGAAGCGCATCGAGGAACTGGTGGGCGCGTCGATTGCATTGGTGTCAACGGGGCCGGATCGTGAAGAGACGATTGTGGTTAGGCATCCGTTTCGGTGACTTTATTTGGTGCCCGGTCAGTTCGCTGCGCTCACTTGGTGGATGGACTCGGTCACGTTCCGCGACCCCGGCATTCGCTGCATCGAATGCCTTTCGAGTCCTCCCGCAATGCCGCAGGGCATTGCTTTTCGGGAAACGAAAAAAAACCGACGAAGCGGTTTTTTCAATTTGGTGCCCGAAAGAGGACTCGAACCTCCACACCGTTGCCGGCGCCAGGACCTGAACCTGGTGCGTCTACCAATTCCGCCATCCGGGCGATGGTCGCGAAAGCCACCTTGCAGTCTGGTGCTTCGCGTAAAATGAGGCCGAATCATAGCGAATTCCGCTCTCACTGTCCACCCTGAAATATTATTTTCGTATTGAAAGCCATTGTTGACCAATAAGAACAAAAAACCCGCCGCCGTCAAACCGGATCGCAAGACTGTCGCCTCGAAAGCGCGCCGGACCGATCCCCATTTGGCGCGCGAGCAGGCGAAATATGAGAACCCGATCCCCAGCCGCGAAATGATTCTTGAAATACTGGAGAACGCAGGCGTGCCGGTCAATGCCACCGAGCTCGCCGCGCAATTGCATATTCACGAAGCCGAAATGGAGGGTTTTCAACGCCGTCTTGGCGCGATGGAGCGCGAAGCGCAAATCATGAAAAACCGCCATGGCGATATTTGCCTGGTGGAAAAACTCGATCTCATCGCGGGCAGAGTGCAGGGCCATCCCGACGGTTTTGGTTTTCTGATTCCCGACGACAAATCCGACGATTTGTTTTTGGGGCCCAAGCAAATGCAAAAAGTGCTCGATGGTGATCGCGCCATGGTGCGCGCCATCGGCATTGACCGCCGTGGCCGGCGTGAAGCATCCATTGTTGAAGTGCTTGAACACAAAAACAGCAGGGTCGTCGGCCGCTTGTTCACCGAACACAACGTGCTGTTCGTGGTGGCCGAAAATAAACGAATCAGCCAGGATATTCTGGTCGAGCCGGGATTCGATGGCGGTGCCAAACCGGGCCAGGTGGTGATGGTCGAGTTGGTCGCGCAACCGGCCCGAAATTCCGAACCGGTCGCGCGCGTGATTGAAGTGCTCGGCAACTATGCCGATCCGGGCATGGAAATCGAGATTGCGCTTCGCAAGCACGATCTGCCGCACGTTTGGCCACGCGAGGTTGAGGCGCTGGAAAAGAAGGTGCCGAAAAAAGTGACGGCTGCCGATATCAAGGGCCGGCAGGACTTGCGCGATTATCCGTTCGTCACCATCGACGGCGAGACCGCGAGGGATTTTGATGATGCCGTGTTTTGCGAAAAACAAGGCAAGGGATTTCGCCTGCTGGTGGCGATTGCCGATGTTTCCCACTATGTGAAGAACGGCGATGCGCTTGATATCGAAGCGCGCAATCGCGGCAATTCGGTTTACTTTCCGCGGCGCGTGATTCCGATGCTGCCGGAAACGCTGTCCAATGAAATGTGTTCACTGAAACCGGACGTGGATCGACTCGCGCTGGTGTGCGAAATGTCGATTTCCGCGGTCGGTGAAATCAAGCGCTACCAGTTCATGGAAGCGGTGTTTCATTCAGCCGCGCGGCTCACCTATACCAACGTCGCCAAGGCACTGTACGCGTTTGAAACGAACCACGGCATCGAAGAAAATCTGTTGCCGCATTTGCGCCAACTCGATGCGGTGTTTCAGGTATTGCTGGCCGCGCGCAACAAACGTGGTGCGATCGACTTTGATACCGCCGAGACGGTGATGGTGTTCGATGAGGTTGGCAAGATCGAAAAAATTGTGCCGACACTGCGCAACGATGCGCACCGGCTAATCGAAGAGTGCATGCTCGCCGCAAACGTCTGCACGGCCGAATTCCTGCTCGAAAATGAGCACCCCGCGCTGTATCGCATTCATGCCGGCCCAAGCGAAGAAAAGCTGGATGGGTTGCGCACCATGCTGAAAGACTTTGCGTTGCAATTGCCGGGCGGAAATGAACCGAAGCCGGCCGACTATTCGGCGCTGCTGAAAAAAATCAAGGGTCGGCCGGATGCGCCATTGTTGCAGACTGTGTTGCTGCGCTCGATGAAGCAGGCGGTATATAGCCCCGACAATATCGGCCACTTCGGCCTTGCCTACGATGCCTACACCCATTTCACCTCGCCAATCCGCCGCTATCCGGATTTGCTGACCCATCGCGCGATCAAAGCGATTCTTGCCGGCACCACCTACGACCCGAAAGTGCCATGGGACCAACTGGGACTCCAGTGTTCGGCGACGGAACGTCGCGCCGATGAGGCCACGCGTGACGTGAATTCGTGGCTGAAGTGCTATTACATGAAAGATCGTCTTGGCGAAGAATTTCCCGGCACCATCAGCGGCGTCACCGGCTTTGGAATTTTTGTCACGCTCGACGATGTGTATGTCGAGGGCCTCGTGCATATCTCTGAATTGGGTCAGGATTATTTCCATTTCGATCAGGCCAAACACCAGATCGTCGGCGAACGCAGCAACAAGCGTTTTCAACTGGCAGACCGCGTCAATATCAAAGTGGCGCGCGTTGACATCGAGACCAGCAAGATTGATTTTGTGCTGGCGGGCGAGCGCTTGAAAAAGGCCGTGGTGATTCCAGACGAGAGTGACGCCGCATCGCCATGGGCGCGCGGCGGCAAGAAAAGCAGCAAAGGCGATGTTGGTGGAAGAGGCGCGCTGGTGGAAAAGAGTGTCAAGCGCCCAACGCCGCCGCCGCAAATTTCGCCTGAACCGATCCGTGCCACCAAGACGGAAAAGAAAATTATTTCTGTGGATAGTGCCAACCCACCGACCACGCCGATGCTGGGCTTTGCCGACGGTTCACATGGAAAAAGTGCGGCCAGTCGCGGCAAGAACAAATCGCCCGCAACGCCGCCTGCCATATCCGGGGTCACTCCTGCGGCATCGAAGGCCGGTGCCACCAAAAAAGGTATCGGCGCACTGCTTTCCCGAAAAAAGAAATGAAGCCGCAGATTATTTTCGGCTTTCATGCGGTCGGTGCGCGCCTGCGCACTCGCCCGGAAAGTGTGCGCGAGATTTTTGTCGATGCCAAACGCGACGACAAGCGCATGCAAGGCTTGCAGGAAATCGCCAAGGGTAAGGAGCTGCGTGTGATGGCGGTCGATGGCAAACGCCTCGATGGCATGTGCGGCACCACCCGCCATCAGGGCGTGGTGGCGATGGTTGAACCGACTTCCCTGCCACAGTTTGTCGATGACGTTCTCGACGCACTGACGGTGCCGCCATTGCTGCTGTTGCTCGATGGCGTGACCGATCCGCATAACCTCGGTGCCTGTTTGCGGGTGGCCGATGCCGCCGGCGCCCATGCGGTCATTGCACCCAAGGATCGCAGTGTTGGCTTGACGGCGGCTGCGATGAAAGTGGCTTCTGGCGCGGCAGAATCGGTGCCGTACATCACCGTCACCAATCTCGCGCGCACACTGCGCGAATTGAAGGATCGCGATATCTGGATTGTCGGTGCCGATGAAAGTGGCGAGACCACACTGTTCGAGGCAAAAATCGCCGGCGCCCTGGCGTGGGTGCTGGGCGCGGAAGGCGAGGGCCTGCGGCGTCTCACGCGCGAAAATTGCGATCAGATTGTCAGCATTCCGATGTTTGGTGCGGTTGAAAGTTTGAATGTTTCTGTCGCATCGGGTGTGTGCTTGTTTGAGGCGCGGCGGCAGCGCGAAGCCGCTTTGATTGAATAGGCAAACCCTAGTACTGACGCGGGTTTCAGGCGTAAAGTGCCTGTAAACGCCCGCCAAATGGCGATCTACGATTAAATATGCGGGAAAACGACCCGCGACAATCTGCCACATCCCGGCAATTCGTTCGGAGAATTCAAATGAAATTTTCACAATTATTCGCAACCATCACCTTGGGCGCGCTGATTTTTATCGGGCAGGTTGCCGCGCAGGATGCCGCCAGGCTGCCGGTCAAAAAATCGATCAGTGTTGCTGCAAAACCGGC
>JANLQC010000604.1:0-1880 GCA_031367575.1 Betaproteobacteria bacterium
CGATGTTGTTCGCCACCGATTGGCCGCGACGCGATGTCGACCCATCTCGCATCGTCGGTGGCGTCGCGCTAAGCGGCGTATTTGATCTCGCCCCATTACTGAATTGTTCGATGAATGATGATCTGAAGATGGATGCGACAACCGCGCGCGCCGCTTCACCGATTCATCATCGCAGCACACTCTCCGCCCCGCTCCATCTGGCCGTGGGTGGCCGCGAGAGTCGCGCGTTCATCGAACAAACGCACAAGCTTCAGCGTGCATGGCCGGCCACTTGCCCGGTGGCGGAGGAAATTGCCGAGCGCAATCACTTCACCATTGTCGATGAATTTGTCCGCCCGGTAAGCAACGCGTTCCAGTTCGTTCGCCGATTATTCGGATAGTCGGAAAAGCCCACGCCGACACTCGCGCGGCTGACGCGCATTTCACGACTGAAATGGCCCCATTCAGCGCATCACGCCATCGTTCGTCAAAGTCAATCGCCTATAATTCGCTGCATTGGTTTCTGCGCATTTTTCGACACTCTTTCAGGATAAAAAAGTGGCCACACCCGATCTTTCCAAGCTCACCATTTCCCGCGATCAAAAAGCGTTTTCCAGCAACAAGCCCGGCCGCCGCAAGTGGGTCATCGCGGCCATCGTTATTGCCATCATCGGTGGCGCGTGGCTGATATGGCGCGGCGGCAGCGGCGGCACGCAGCAAGTTGAAAGTGGCGTCGTCGCCAGTGCCTATCCGTCGCAGGCAATCACCGCGCTGAACGCCACCGGCCGCGTCTCGGCGCAGCGCAAAGCCTCCGTTTCCACCAAGGCAACCGGCCGGCTCGAATTCCTCGGTGTGCAGGAAGGCTCGATTGTCAAAGCCGGGCAGATTCTCGCGCGCATTGAAAACCGCGATGTCACCGCCACGCAGGATCAGGCGCTGGCGAATTTGCGTGCCGCCAACGCCAATGTGGAACAAGGCATGGCGGAATTGCGCGACGCGGAATCGAACCTGAATCGCTCCGAAGATCTGGCCAAGAAGAATTTCATCTCCTCCGCCACGCTCGATACCGCCAAAGCTCGTTTTGATAAAGCCCGCGCCGCCGTCGCTTCGCTCAACGGTGCGATCGGTGTTGCCGAGGCGAATGTGCGTGCGACCAATGTGTCGGTTGAACAGACCCTGATTCGCGCGCCGTTTGATGGCGTGGTATTGACCAAGAATGCCAACGTCGGCGACATCATCACGCCGTTTTCGTCCGCGGCCGATTCCAAAGGCGCGGTGGTCAACATGGCCGACATGTCCACGCTCGAAGTGGAAGCCGATGTGTCGGAAATATCGCTGTCCAAGATCAGCGTCGCGCAGCCGGTTGAAATTCAGCTCGATGCGTTTCCCGATTTGCGTTTGCTGGGAAAGGTAAGCCGCATCGTGCCGACGGTGGATCGATCAAAAGCGACGGTGTTGGTGAAAGTGGAATTTGTCGAGAAGGACAACCGGGTGCTGCCGGACATGAGTGCCAAGGTGTCGTTTCTCTCGCGTGAATTGAAATCCGACGAACGCAAACCGGTGATCGCGGTGCAACCGATTGCGGTGGTCAAACGCGATGGCCGCGACGTGGTGTTTTTCATCGACAACAATGCGGCCAAAATGATCGCGGTGACGGTCGGCAACAAGATTGGCGACCTGGTGCAGGTAACCGGTGTCGCCTTCGGCGCTCCCCCCCAGGGGGGCGCCGCCAGTGGCCCGGCAGAGCCGGTTCCACGGCGTCCGCTTGGGTCGCCTCGACTATCGAGCACCGGCGCAGTCATCATTTCTTTTTCACATGTTGTTCCAGCTCGGTGAAGCTCGGGCGGTCACCCGAGAACAGCACCTTGCGGCCAAACTCGATGGCCACCTGCGGGGCATAG
>JANLQC010000637.1:0-2366 GCA_031367575.1 Betaproteobacteria bacterium
CCACATTAAAATGGAATATCGTCGTCAAATCTCCTTGAAGTAATCGAAAAACATCGTGCTCTACCCCATCGCCCGCAGCGCATTGTTCGCACTTGACCCCGAGGTCGCGCACCGTGTCGCGTTGCACGCGCTGAAAAGACTCCAGCGCTTGAATTTGTCGCGTCTGATCGGCACGCAACTCTCCGCGCCGCGCAACGTGATGGGGCTGAATTTCGACAATCCGGTCGGCCTCGCAGCGGGATTGGACAAGAATGGGGAGTACATCGATGCGTTGGCCGCATTGGGTTTTGGATTCATCGAGGTCGGCACCGTCACACCGCGACCGCAGCCGGGCATCCCGAAGCCGCGCATGTTTCGCTTGACGGAAAACGAGGCGCTGATCAATCGGCTGGGATTTAACAATCAGGGTCTTGACGCATTTGTCGCCAATGTGCAACGCGCAAATTTCAAAGGCGTGCTGGGGCTGAACATTGGCAAGAATTTTGATACGCCGATTGAACGCGCGGTCGATGATTACGTCACTTGCCTGAATGGCGTGTATCGATTTGCAAGCTATGTGACGGTGAATATTTCGTCGCCTAACACCAAACGGCTGCGCGATTTGCAGGCTGCCGAGCAATTGCAAAAACTGCTGTCGACGCTGAAAGCCGAACAGGCGCGACTCGCGAAAAAACACAAGAAACACGTGCCGCTGGTCTTGAAAATTTCACCCGACCTCGATCTGAAAGCGATCCGCGAAATCGCCGCGCTGACCCTTGCCAATAATTTTGAAGGCATCATCGCCACCAATACCACCATCTCGCGCGACGCGGTGCGCGATCATCCGCTGGCGAAGGAGACAGGCGGACTGTCGGGCAAGCCCTTGTTCTCGCCATCGACCGAAGTGCTGCGCGAACTGGTCAAGGCACTGAAAGGCAATATCCCGGTGATCGGTGTTGGCGGGATCATGTCGGGCGCGGACGCGAAAACAAAAATGAACGCCGGGGCGGCGCTGGTGCAGGTCTATACCGGATTCATTTATCACGGGCCGAATCTGATTCGCGATTCGGTGCGCGCGATTTCGGCCGGTTAGCGGCCAAATAGCGGCCAGCATCGCACATGATTATCGGACTTCCCAAAGAAATAAAAGATGGCGAACGGCGCGTGGCGCTCACGCCGGTTGCGGTCGCGGCATTGATATCCGGTGGCCATTCGGTTCGGGTCGAAAATAATGCCGGGGTCGGTGCCGGATTTACCGATGCCGAGTATCTGGCTGCGGGTGCGGAAATTGTCGACAGTGCCACGAAAGCGTTTGACGCCGAGCTCCTCGTCAAGGTAAAGGAAATCCAGACCGATGAATGGAAGCTGCTGAACCCCGGCGGCATGTTGTTTTCATTCTTGCATCTGGGTGCAGACCCATTCATGGCGCATGAATTGCTCGCACGGCGCATTACCGGCATCGCGTTTGAAACCGTTGAAGATGCCTCGAAACGATTGTCGATTCTGGCACCGATGTCAGTGATGGCGGGTGAATTGGCGATTCCCATCGCCGCGCATTTGTTGATGACACCGAACGGTGGTCGCGGAGTGGCAATTGCCGACGCACGCGTGGTGATTGTAGGGGCCGGCAACGCCGGCAGTGCTGCGGCGCGCACCGCGATTGCGCTGGGGGCCGATGTAACGGTGATTTCCCGCGTCGGGCCGCACCTCGCGGCACTCGCGCATCGGCTGGGTTCGAGCGCCCGCACCATTGCGATGCAGCCGGATACGTTGGTCGCCGCAGTGACGGACGCCGACGTGGTCATCGGCGCAATCAACAGTCCCGGTGCGGCCACCGAGAAACTTCTTAAGCGCGCGGACATAACGGCGATGACCCAACACAAACCTGCCGGGGCGGTATTGATTGAAATCTGCATCGACGCCGGTGGCATTGCCGAAACGTCGCGCCCGACCCAACATTGCGCACCGACTTACGTTGAACAAGGCGTGGTGCATTATTGCGTCGCGAATATTCCCGCGGCCGTGCCGCGTTCGGCGAGTATCGCATTGTCGGCGGCGGTATTGCCGCATGTGCTGGCCCTTGCAAACAACGGTCTGCAGCAGGCATTGCGTGACGACGCCGGACTCGCGAGCGGCTTGCAGATTCACGGCGGCCAAGTCACGCATGCCGCGATGGCGCGCACCCTGAAGCGACCATACCGCGATCTTGATGGCGTGCTTTTTTCGTGTTGATTCCACCCGTGACCACCCTTGCGCAACAAATTGACGCGCTGCTTCCGCAAACGCAATGCACGCAGTGCGGCTATGACGGCTGCATGCCGTATGCCGAGGCGATTGCCGCCGGAACAGAGGAAATCAATCGTTGTCCACCGGGTGGCGTCGCCGGT
>JANLQC010000663.1:0-2949 GCA_031367575.1 Betaproteobacteria bacterium
TCGCGGGTTTACCGGCTTGTCGGAAACGCTTTCGCCGGAGAACGTCACCAATCTTCTGACGCGTTATTTCGACCGCATGGTGGCCTGCGTACACCGCTATGACGGCACCATGGACAAGTTTATGGGCGACGGGATGATGGTGTTGTTCGGCGCGCCACGCAAGGTTGGCGAACCTTGCGTGAACGCCGTGAAATGCGCGCTCGATATGGTGACGGAATTGAAGCAATTGAATGAGGAATACGCGACCGAAGGTTTGCCGCACCTGAAAATTGGAATAGGCATAAACTACGGCAAAGCGGTGGTCGGTATCATTGGTTCCACCGAGCGCAATAACTACTCGGCCATCGGCGACGCGGTCAATGTGGCGTCGCGGGTGGAAGGGTTGACCAAGCGGCTCGGCGCGCCGATTGTATTAACCGATTCATTGAAAGCGCAGTTGGGGGACACATTTGATTTTGTCGATTTCGGCGAACAGCCAATTCGCGGTCACAGTGCGATGCGTTTGTGGGGCATCGTTGGCGTCGAAGCCGGTGTCGAGGTTGGCGTTGATGGCGACGCGAATGAAAATGCCGCCGCAGCACCTTCACCGGTATTGCACTAGCGGTGCCGTAGGCGTACTTTGGGGGAAATGATCATGAAACAGAAACAGTTTTTTTCGACATTGGCAATTTCTGCGGCGGCGATTGTGACCATTGGGGCGATGACGTCGATGGCGACGACAGCGGCACAGGCGCAATCCGGCGTCGCGTTTATTACTGACATCAAGGGCGAAGCTGCCTTGGATGCGGGCAAGGTCGCGTTGATGGCCGAGATCAAAAAAGGTGCCCGCATCAATTGCGCCCGCGAATGCGCGGTGGGCGTGATGTATTTGCTTTCCGGCAAAGAATACGTGTTGAAAGGCCCCGGTGATTTTGTGGTGGGGGATGCCGAAGTGACGGCAAAAATCGGCCCGCCGCCAACCCTTCGCGAGACCAAATGGAAAGTGTCTTCGCAAGTGGTTGCGCAAGCGGCGAGCCAAACGTCAAGCGCGTCGATCCGCATGCGAAGCCTCGGTGGCACTGCGGCGAAGGCCGAAGTCCCGTTGCCCGCCGAGCGATTGATTTACCCGCGCGACACCAGAGTTGCAACGCTTCAGCCGGCATTTCGCTGGGCGTCGGCGAATCCCAAAGGCCCGTTTGAGTTTGAACTGAAAGCCAATGGCAGTGCCAAGCCGGTATACAAGGCCAAGTCCGCGACGATGCACATCAACCTGCCCGGCAATGTCAAATTGTTGCCTGATGTCGAATATAGCTGGGGTGTCAAAGCGGGCGCGAACGACGTCGGCATGACCAGTTTTAAAACCTTGCCGACTCATGCAATCGACTTGACCCAGCAGCGAAAGCCCGATGACAAGGCGGGATTTTCCGATTGGCTGTTATACGCACTGACGCTGAAAGAAGTTGGTGCTGATCAGGATGCAAGTGAAGTATGGGCCAAACTAGCCAAAGACCGACCGGATTTGCCGGAGCTGACCGCGCTCACCAAGTAAGCCGGATTTACCGCCTTTCGCGGCGCTCCGACCCGGTCGGCGCGCCGTTTTGCGCTCGGGAAACACCATTTCCCGTGACTTTGCGGTACTCACTTGAATTTTGAGCAATAATTGAGGATAACAACGCTGGTAATTTAGGTCGATATGCGCGCATCGCTTTCAACGTTCCGATTGTCAGGCTGGCACCGAGCCGCGTGGATTATTGCGCTCGCGTTGGGTTGCGCCGCGACGACGGTGTTTGCCTTCGATGATCGTGTCGCGTTGGTGATCGGCAACGATAGTTACGCCACCGAGCCACTCAAGAATGCCGTCAACGATGCGCGCGCGATGCAAAAAGCGCTTCAGGATCTTGGCTTCAAAGTCGTGTTCAAACCCAATGCGGACATCCAGACCATGCGTGCGGCGGCAGTCGAATTCGCAAAACAAATGGATGGCGCGTCGGCAGCGGTTTTTTACTATGCGGGGCATGGCATTCAGTACAGCAACCGCAATTTTCTGGTGCCGGTCGACGCCAAATTGATGGCCGAACAGGAAATCGCCTATTTCACCATTGAAGTGGATCAAATCCTCACCAGCATGGAAGAGGCGAAGGTGCGGCACAAATTCATCATTCTCGATGCCTGCCGCAATAACCCGTTCCGCAACCTGAATTTGTCGACCGGTTTGGCCAAGAGCAGCCGCGTACCTGCCGGAACCACCATTTCCTATGCCGCCGGTGCCGGCGCGGTCGCCCTCGATGGCGATGGCGAAAATGGCCTCTACACCAAACATCTGGTCAGGGAAATCCGCAGCCCCGGTGTTCCGGGAAGCGGCGTGTTTGAAAAGGTCGGCTCCGGTGTTGCCAATGAAAGCATGGGCAGGCAAAACCCCGAGACGCAATCGACCGCATCGCCGCGTGGTGCCTTCTTCTTCGCTGAACGCGGCGCGATCATCGCCAGTTCGGCCAGTGCGGGTGTTTCCAGCGAAACGGCGGCACTGGTGGATCGGGACTATTGGAATGACATCAAGGGAAGCAAAAAAATCGACGATTTTCAGGGCTACCTGAGCCAGTTTCCGTCGGGCATTTTTGCCAGTCGCGCACGCAGCCGCATCGACGATTTGAAACAGGAGAATTCCCAGCAACAGGTTGCCGCCGCACCACTATCGAATGCGCCCGCGTCGAGTGCGCTGGTGTTGGTGGCGGAACGCACGCCAGAACCGCTTGCAAAGCCCGTGCAGACCGCCGCCGCACCACCAAGTACCAAACCTGCACCAGCCACCGTCAAACCGGCGGCGTCGCCAAGCGAGGCACCGATTCGCTTGGCCACCGCTCCCGCCGCCATCCAAACCAGCGAGGTTCGCGGTCTGGAACAAAAAACGGTCGCCACGACGACATCTGCGCCCGCGCCGGCCTCGATTCCCGCGTCGACAGTCGCGCCGCC
>JANLQC010000038.1:0-5834 GCA_031367575.1 Betaproteobacteria bacterium
GCCGGCGAAGTCATATGTGTGCTCGGCCCCAATGGGGGTGGCAAAACCACGCTGTTTCGCACCCTGCTCGGCCTGCTTCCCAGCCATGCGGGCGAGATCACGCTAAGCGGAAAACCACTTAAATCATGGACGGCGCAGGAACGCGCAAAACGCATGGCCTATGTTCCGCAGGCCGTTGACAGTTACTTTGCGTTCACCGTGCGCGACGTGGTGCTGATGGGTCGCACCGCGCACCTTGGGTTGTTCGCCACCCCCGGTGTGAATGATTTTGCTGCCTCTAACGCCGCGCTTGAAGAACTGCATATTGGAAATCTCGCCGACCAGTCTTTCACCGAAATCAGCGGCGGCGAACGTCAACTCGTGCTGATTGCGCGCGCCCTCGCGCAGGAGTCGCCGCTGCTGATCATGGATGAACCCACGGCCAGCCTCGATTTCGGCAACCAGACGCTGATCCTGAACGAAATCCTGCGCCTGAAAGCCAGCGGGAAAAGTGTGGTGTTCAGTAGCCATGATCCCGATCACGCGTTGCAATGCGCCGACCGCGCGTTGCTGCTTCATCGCGGCAATGTGCTGGAACTGGGCATTCCACGCGAGGTTGTTACCGCAAAAAACCTGGGGATTCTGTACGGCGTTGATGTCGAATTGATTGAAAGCCCATCGGGCGGGCTGATTTCAAGTCGCCCGACCCTGCAGCCCATTCGCGCCATCCCGCGTCGCGCTTGATCGTAAATACCAATATTGCATTATTCTTGATAATTAGTTCCTTTTTTATATATGCCATGGGCCATCGCATCAAGCCCCCAGCAAAAAAAGGAAACCATGGATATCGTTATTTCTGCTGTCGGCTTTTCAGTCGGCGTCGTGATCGGACCGCAACAGCGCCAACAAATCATCGATGGACGCCACATTGCCCGCCTGATCGCCGCCATCCAAAAGACCATCGGCCAGCGCACGCTTGCTGGCATGCAGTGCAACGATGCGGTCTTCGATGGTGTTGGCCGCGACCAGCCGATAGGCCGTTACCGGACGGCGCTGGCCGATGCGGTGTGCACGACCCATCGCCTGATCCTCGGCGGCCGGATTCCACCACGGGTCGGCAATGATGACGTAATCGGCGGCAGTGAGATTGAGTCCGTAGCCGCCTGCCTTGAGGCTGATCAGAAAAAACTGTCCCTTGCCTTCCTGGAATGCGGCCACGCGCCGGGTGCGTTCAGTCGGCAGCGTGGCACCGTCAAGATATTGATAGTCGAAACCCTGCCGATCAAGTTCATTTTGCAGCAAGGCGAGGTAATCGGTGAACTGGCTGAAAACGAGTGTGCGATGGCCGCCGGCGGCAAGATCCTGCGCCACGTGCGAAAACAATCGCAGCTTGGCACCGGGTGCGGGCCAATCGTTGTGTACCAGACGGGGATCACAGGCGGCGCGGCGCAGGCGCATCAATTCCGCCAGCACCTTGAATCGCTGCGTGTTGTCAGGGCCGGATGCCTGCTGAATTGCCGCCTCGGCGCGGCGGCGCAGCAACTCGTAATGAGAACGTTCCTCATCGTCCAGATCGGCGCGCAGGGTAATTTCAGTGCGCTCCGGAAGATCGGTAAGCACGGCAGCCTTGGTGCGGCGTAGCAGGAAAGGTGCGATGAGCCGTTTTAGCCGCCGCAGCGTGGGATGGCCGGCGACCCCGGGCGCACGGGACGCACTGGTCGCACTGGTCGCGTTCGATGCCGCACCGGCAAGTTGTTCGCGCGCAATGGGTGCCACAAAGCGTCGCGCGAATTGCTCGCTCGTGCCGAGCAAACCGGGATTCAGGAAACGCATGATGGACCACAATTCTTCGAGACGGTTTTCCACGGGCGTGCCCGACAGCGCAATGCGAAATCTGCCTTGCAGCGCGAACACGGCCTGAGTGCGCTGCGCCAGTGAATTTTTCACTGCCTGCGCTTCATCCAGAACAATGGTGTGCCACACTTTGGCGGCAAACAGCTCTTTGGCCATCTGCATCAGCGAATATGTGCAGAGGACAATTTCGCCTGCGGCGGCGCTTTCCACGATGTTGCGGCGCTCATTTTCGTCATTGGTCTCGCCGTAAATCCGGCAGCGCATGCCAGGCGCAAAGCGTTCGGCTTCGATGGCCCAGTTGCCGATCAGCGAGGTCGGCGCGATAACCAGCGCTGGGCCACCTGTGGCGCGGTCGAGTAACAACGCGAGCGCCTGCACGGTCTTGCCCAGACCCATGTCGTCAGCGAGGCAGGCACCAAAACCGGCCATGCCAAGGCGTTGCAGCCAGCGCACGCCATCAATTTGATAGTCACGCAAGGTCGCATGCAATCCCGCTGGAATTTCGGGCGTCGCGGAAAATGCGGCCCGCAACGAGGCGATGCGCTTGGTGGTCGCGGTGTCGGCATCACTCACCCAATCGTCGAGCTCCTGCAGCAGCCACATCGCCCCCGCATCGCCAACGCGGATTCCGCCGTTCGGGGCGTCGGATTTTGCAGCCTTGCCGGATGCCCCTGAAAAGTCCGCCAATGCGGCGAGATCATCAAGTTGCCGACGCAATTGCGCCGTCAGCGCAAGATAGCGGTCGGGTGCCAATTGCAGAAATCGCGATGGATTTTTGGCAAGCAAAGGCAGCAGTTCGGCCAACCGCATTACCTGATTCTCATCGACCTGAACCGTTGCCTCGGCCGAGAACCAGTCTTTGCGCGTGGCGAGCTCGAATTTCGCTTGTTTTGCACCGACCGGCGTGACGGTGATCGGTTTGCCTTTCGGCCAATCGATGCCCGCCACGGCGGGCGCAATTTCAACAACCTCGAGCAAGTTCAGACTCGATTCCGGGTCGCGCGTAACGACGCGATCATGCTCCTCTTCCCATGCCACACCGGCATTGTCGAGCGCCTGAATGACCTGCTCGCGCAACGTGCGCTCATTGCCCAGATCGCGTTCCACGCCGACGGTATCGTTGCCGATCTTCATCACGACGCGTTTGCGCCCGACGCCGGCCGCGAATCGCGCGGGTGCCACGGCGGCGCTTGCAACCGCGCTTGCTGAATCGAACGGAGCGACCACCAGTCGGAGCGCAATGCCACCCGGAATCGGCGAAACTTCCGCACGCAACTGGCTGGGTGCCGGCAACATCCGCGCCGCGTCGCCGAGCGTGGTTTCGCTGCGCAATTCAAAATGCGTTGCCAGTACTTGCATCGCGGCGGCAAGCTCGGTTTTGGCGGTGAGTGGCACCTTCAATTCGTTGGCAATAATCTGTGCCACGCGCATATGCGCCGGCGAAAAACGCACCAGCGTCGCCGCGTCGGGGCCATTGATCACGAGACACTGCAGTTTGTTGCGTTGTTCCTGTGCGCGCTTGTCGCTGTCGCCATTGTCCCGATAATAAGGGGCATCTTCATCGCCATCATCATCATCAAATTCATCATCGGGCCCAAACTCATCCGCCATTTCCCTGGTTAACGGATGATCACGTTTTTTTTCTCCGTTGCTGCGCTCAGCGCGTGCGAGCGCCGGCGGGACAGGCTGAAGATTGAATTTCCAGCAGCCATTTTTTTCATCGGCAACAACTTCCAGCGCAGGCTGGCCTTCGATCACCCGTACCAGATGTGCATAGTCGCCATTGACCACCAGGCGCGGATGGCCAATCAGTGCGGCACCGGCAGCGCCGAGATCCACATAACTATTATTGCCGTAGCGGGCTTCGCGGATGTGCCGCGCCATGCCGGCGTCGGCGCTATCGAGTTTTTCGCTCTTCGCGAGTGGCGCCAAACCGACACGCGCGGGCTTGTTCCAGCCATCGCCCCGGGCATTTCGGTTTTGGCGCCACGGTTGGATGCCGAGAATTTTTCCACTCTTCGCCACCGACACATCCCAAACGAGACGGTTCGCGTCCAGCGCGCTGGTGCGCCGGGAGGTGGTGGCCACCGGGGTGGTGCCGTCGAGTGCGATGATAGACGCGAGTGCCTCGCGCCATTGCTCGGTGGGTGCGGCGACAAAGAAGCCGGGGAGTGGTGCCTCGCTCTGCGCGAGCTTCCGGCAGCTTTGCAACAGCGTGGAAAGATAGTGGCAACCGACCTCGTCGAGGACTTTGATGCGCGCATCAAGTAACGCAAGCGCATCGCGCGAATAGGAAGGCCTGCCCACCCAGGCGCGCAGCAGATAACGTTGCACGGCGGGAATGCCAATGCGTGTGTTGGCAGAATCGAATGCCCGCAAATTGTCATAGTCAGGCGGCGCGTCGCCCAGGCGCATCGTCAGCACCATGCTCCATGCGCCCCATAGACCATCCCATTCGGGCTGTCGTTTGCCCTGCTCAGACAAACAGAATCGTAGCGCCTGCGCGAGCCGCTGCGGGCCACCCATGGCTATAAGGCATAGGGGATACAACCAGGCGATGTTGGCCGACATGTAGTGCTTGCGCAAATTTGTAATCGCCTTCAATGGTTTCTCGACTGCCTCAATCGCGGCGACCGCACGCGGCCATTCGCCCAGGGTGGCGAGGGTTGCCGCGCGCAACACGTCCGCAAATGCGGAATCGTCGTTGGCCAAAAACAATTCAGCCCTGGCGGCATCGCCGCGCAACACCAGGATTTCCACCAATTGATAGCGGACGGGATCGGCAACGCCGCGCGGGTCGGCGTCAAGACGCCGTATCGTCCAATCAATGTATTGCAGGCCGGACTTGTCCCATCGCGCCGTGTGCTGCGAAAAAATGTCGGCCAGCATGGCATCGCGAAGCGGCTCGCGCACGCACACCCACAATTTTTCGTCGAGTGGCGCATTGACCAACTCCATGTAGGCGTCGCTCGCGTAACGGCTCGAATTGTTGCCGACAATGTTCTGCCATTCCTCGACTGTGCCGCCATAAAGCAGCAACCGCGCGATGGTCGTTGCTTGCGAGAGTGAATTGAAATATATCGAGCCCCAGTGTTTATGTTGCATGAAATTTTCCGCCGTAAACACGGCGGCGCGCCATTGGCCGATGCGCTCATCCAATAACATCTCGGCACCCAGAACGGAACGCAGCGGCTCCCTGAGCGTGATGCCTTGGTCACCGATCTGAATATTGCCTTCCCGCTTCAGCCATTCAAGCGCCGCATTTAACTCGCCGTGGGTGATCAGCGCGCCGCGCGGGTGGCGAAATTCCAGACAGTGCAAGTAACGCAATAACTGCGAGCGCCCCTTCGGTGCCCATGCCAGCGCCAACGCGCGCTGCACGGCATCGGCCACAAAATCGAGCGCTGCTTTGGCAGCGGCATCGTCCCCGAGCGGCAACGCGGTTTGCGCAGCGGCGGGCGCGGCACCACCCTTTGGCAAGGCGGGTTTGGTTGAGGGGCGCGAGTGCGGCAGATTTTTTTTTGCCATTCTGAATCCTGATTCTCTTGATGCCTGTGGTGCTTGCGGTGCCTGCGGTGCTTGCGGTGCCGGGAATTTTTTGTACTGCCGACAAGCACTCTTTCCACATGTTTGTGTGTACGAAACGCCACTACCGCGATTGACCAACACCCGCGTATCGACCCAGTCTAAACGCGAAACCCACCGTGATTTAACTTGCTGATTGTGAATTATATCGGTGGCTTGATGCGCGACATCACGGCCAACACCAGTATGCCGTCTGGACTAAAATCATTGGCAATCCGTTCTTTCTTGCCCGCCACCGCATGCGCAAATTCATTCTTACCCTCCTCATCTATATGATCCTAGAAACGGCAGTTGACCGCTATCAATCCCGTGGAACACCGCGCCAGTGCTAGGGTTTCGCTCCCGACGCGTTTCTCCCAATGGGTGAGAGCGCTACGGGTGCGATTGCACATTTTGCAGGCTCCCTGGCAGCGTTG
>JANLQC010000294.1:0-3344 GCA_031367575.1 Betaproteobacteria bacterium
GCCCATTCCATTACCCCCAATCCATGACGCCCACCCATCGCAACATCGCGCTCCTGTCCACGTGTCAGGCGCTGCTGTTCACCAACAACGTCACGCTGATCGCCATAAACGGTTTGGCGGGGCTGTTGTTGGCACCGTCGAAAATGTTGGCGACCCTGCCGGTGAGCGCACAAATCATCGGCTCCGCACTTGCCACGGTGCCGGCCTCGCTTCTGATGCAGCGAATCGGCCGGCGTGCCGGTTTTCAGGTGGGATCAATTTGCGGCGTGGCGGGGGCGATGCTCGCGACGCTGGCGATGTGGCTCGGCAGTTTTTCGTTGCTGTGCTTTGGCACTTTTGTGCTCGGCATCTACGGGGCATTCGGCCAGTACTATCGGTTCGCCGCCGCCGACAGCGCGGAACCGGCGTTCCGGCCAAAAGCGATTTCGCTGGTGGTGGCGGGCGGGCTGGTGGGTGGCCTGATTGGGCCGGCGCTTTCCACCCTCACGCGCGGCGCGGCGTCGCCTGAGTTCATTGCATCTTATGCGTCGCTGATGGTTTTTTCACTGTTGACGATGCTGGTGGTTTCACAATTGCAGATTCCCGACGCCGCAATCGACAATGCCGCCGCCGCACCGCGCCCGATGCGCGAGATTGCCATCCAACCGCTGTTCATCGTCGCGGTGATGGCGAGTGGCATCGGCTATGGCGTGATGAATCTGCTGATGACCGCCACTCCGCTTGCGATGAGTTTTTGCGGCCACCCCTACGGCGCGGCGGCGGGGGTCATTTCGGCGCACGTCATCGCCATGTTTGCGCCGTCATTTTTTACCGGCGCATTGATTGCGCGCTGGGGCGTTTTTACCGTGATCGCGGCCGGCATCGCGATCATGGCCGGCTGCGTTGCCATCGCGCTATCCGGCATCAGTGTCGCGCACTTCTGGTGGGCGCTGGCGCTGCTCGGCCTCGGCTGGAATTTCATGTTCGTCGGCGGCTCCGCCCTGCTTACCGAAACCTACCTGCCCAACGAAAAAGCCAAAGCGCAGGGCGCGCACGATCTCATCGTTTTCTGTTTGACGATCATTTCGTCGTTGGCCTCGGGCGTGCTGGTGAATACGGCCGGCTGGACGATGCTGCAATGGGCGGCGACGCCATTTTTGTTGATCAGTGCCGTGGCGTTGCTGATCGGTCGCAGCAAACATCGGCAGGCCAACGCAAATGTATCCGCCCCATGACGAATCTGGCCGAATCTGGCCGAATCTGACTTGCGCGCGGCGCTGGCTGCGGATTGCGGCGCGCTGGCGATCACCGGCGCGGCGGGGTTACACGCAAAGTCCTCACGCTTGATGCATTACCCGCCCGCCTTGATGCCTGCCGCCTTTACCACTTTTCCATAGCGCGCAAAATCGCGCTTGATCTCGTCCGAAAACTTCACTGCGGTTCCCGGCGTGGCGGTGATGCCCAGCGTTTCCAGTTTGGCGCGGGGTTCGGCATCATTCAATACCGCGTTGAGCGTTGCGTTCAATTTTTCGATGATCGCCTTCGGCGTTTTAGCGGGTGCCATCAGGCCAACCCACGAACTGATTTCAAAATCGGCAACGCCGCTCTCAACAAATGTCGGCACATCGGGCAGCGATGAAGACCGCTGCAAACTGGACACCGCGATACCGTTCAGTTTTCCGGTCTTAACATGTTGCAACGCGCCGGCCACCGCCGTGTACACCAGCGGCACGCTGCCACCGAGCACATCGATCAGCGCCTGCCCGCCGCCCTTGTAGGGAATGTGAACCAGATTGGCACCGGTCTGTTGCCTGAGAAGTTCACCGGCGATGTGCGGGGTGCCGCCGGTGCCGGAAGTGCCATACGAAAGCCCGCCCGCCTGCGTTTTTGATAATGCGATCACCTCGCGCAATGTTTTGGCGGGAACCATCGGATTGGCGACCAGGATCAACATCGCGTCACCGATTTTTCCGATTGGGGCAAAGTCTTTTTCCGTGTCAAAGGGAATCTTGTCGAATACATGCGGATTGATCACCATCGTGCCATCGAACGCCAGCAACAGGGTGTAGCCATCGGCATCCGCCGCCGCTGCCTGTTGGGTGCCGATATTGCCCGAGGCACCCGGCTTGTTATCGACGACGACCGGCTGGCCGAGGCGCTTCGAGAGTTGTTCGGCGATGAGGCGACCGCTGGTGTCGGTGACGCCACCCGGCGTGAAGGGCACGATCAGTTTGATCGGTTTGTTGGGGTAGGTTGCCGGAGATTGCGCGAGTGCGATCGACGGCACCAGACCCATTGCCCCGCCAAAGCATGCGAACATGACAGTTGCCAGCAAGTGCCACCGCGATAAACCATTGACGTTACGCATGTTGCGCGGTTGCCGTTGTAACGGTGTCGGGATTTTCATTTGCGCCTCGAGTTTCGGTGATTGTTTGCTGGCAACGTACTGGATCAAAAAGATTGGTGGCGTCATTTTCGCCGATTTTGCGCGCGCGGCATCAATATCGGGGGCATTGATTGCCAATGGATTCAATCACCCACCGCCATCGATCAATACTGATTGGCGCTGAACCACCCGCCACAATACCCACACTACACAACGGAGGAATCCCGCATGATCACGATTTACCATCTCGAAACGTCGCGTTCGGAGCGCATTGTATGGCTGATGGAAGAACTGGGCCTCGAATACCGGCTCGAAATATTTGCGCGCGAATCGAACGGTGCCGCACCCTCGCCGTTGAAAGCGATTCATGCGCTCGGCAAAGCGCCGGTGATCCGCGACGGCGACACGGTGCTTGCCGAATCCGCCGCCATTGTTGAGTACATCGTCAATCGATACGGCGGCGGGCGGCTCGCGGTTGCCGTGGATGATCCGGACTATGCGCGCTATCTTTTCTGGCTGCACTTTGCCGAAGGCAGCCTGATGTCGCTGATGCTGATTATGTTGACGCTGACGCGCGTGCCGGAGGCGGTGGCCAGCCCGGCGATGACCAGAGTGCGTGAACGCGCAAACCTGATGCTGGCGTTCGTCGATGGCGAGCTTGGCGCAGGGCCGTGGTTTGTCGGTGAAAAATTCACCGCAGCGGACGTGATGATGGTGTTCCCGTTCACCACCATGGCGCGTTTTCTGGACATCGATTTGACACCGTTTGCAAATATTCTTGCCTATCGGTCGCGGATCGAATCGCGACCGGCGTACCAAAAAGCGATGGCGCTGGCGGGGCCGAAATCACGGTGACGCGCGCGGGCCGGCCGGAAGTTGTATTGCTTATGCGCGACTGGCACCAGTTGAAACCCGGTTGACCGCACGCGAAAACCCGATGATGCCCCTATTACTTTGCCGCCGGCAATGGATCGCGAAT
>JANLQC010000133.1:0-1749 GCA_031367575.1 Betaproteobacteria bacterium
GTCGATACCGTCGCCGCAATGCCGGAAGGCACCAAGCTCACACTGCTGGCCCCGGTGGTGGTGAACCGCAAGGGCGAGCATCTCGATATGGTGGAAGAATTCCGCTCACAGGGTTTTGTGCGGCTTCGGGTGGATGGCAAAGTGATCGAAATCGATGCGTTTCCGAAGCTCGACAAGATGAAAAAACACACCATCGAAGTGGTGGTGGATCGGTTGAAAATTACCGCTGATAACACGGCAGGTTCGCAACAGGCGTTGAAACAGCGCCTCGCCGAATCGTTTGAAACCTGCTTGCGTGTCGGTGAAAGCAAAGCCATCGCCGTCAACATGGAAACGGCAAAGGAAATACCGTTCTCGTCAAAATTCTCCTGCCCGTCCTGCGATTATTCTATTTCCGAAATGGAGCCGCGGTTGTTTTCGTTCAACAACCCGATGGGGGCCTGCCAGAAATGCGACGGCCTCGGGCAGATCACCTTTTTTGACCCGCGACGCATCGCGGCTTATCCCGGGCTGTCGCTCGCCGGTGGCGCCATCAAGGGCTGGGATCGGCGCAACCAGTTTTATTTTCAGATGCTGCTGGGGTTGGCGCAGCACTTCAGGTTCGATCTCGATATACCTTTCGATCAACTGGCACCGGAAGTCCAGCAACTCATCCTGCACGGCTCCGGCAAGGAAAAAATTTCGTTCAAGTATCCGGGCGAACGCGGCAAACCGATTCTGCGCGAAGAAATTTTTGAAGGCATCGTGCCGAATCTGGAACGGCGTTATCGTGAAACCGATTCACTCGCGGTGCGCGAGGAATTGGCCAAATACATATCCACCCGGAGTTGTCCGGATTGCGCGGGCACGCGTTTGCGCATCGAAGCGCGCCATGTGAAAGTGGGTGACAAAAATCTCCACGAAATTTCGGCGATGGCGTTGAAGGATTCGCGCCAATGGTTTGACGACGTGAAACTCGCGCCACAGAAAATGGCCATTGCCGAACGCATTCTGAAAGAGATTTCCGCGCGCCTCACGTTCCTGAACAATGTCGGTCTCGATTATTTGTCCTTGGTGCGTTCGGCCGATACGCTGTCCGGCGGCGAAGCGCAACGCATTCGCCTCGCCTCACAAATCGGATCTGGCCTCACCGGCGTGATGTATGTGCTCGATGAGCCTTCAATTGGATTACATCAGCGCGACAATGAACGCCTGCTGGAAACATTGAAGCGCCTGCGCGATCTGGGCAATTCCGTGATCGTGGTTGAGCACGATGAGGACGCGATCAACTCGGCTGACTACGTGGTCGATATGGGGCCGGGCGCGGGTGTGCATGGCGGCCAGATCGTGGCGCAGGGGTCGCCCGACGAAATTCGCAAGGCGTCTGAATCGCTGACGGGGCAATACCTGTCGGGAAAAAAGCAGATTGCGATCCCGAAAAAACGCAACAAGATTGACCTGAAAAAAGTGCTGACGATCAAGGGCGCATCGGGCAACAATCTGAAAAATGTGCGCCTTGATTTACCGGTCGGCGCGCTGGTGTGCATCACCGGCGTTTCCGGGTCGGGCAAATCGACGCTGATCAACGACACGCTCTACAAGGCCGTGGCACATCACATTTATGCGTCCTCCGATGAGCCCGCGCCATTCGAGACCATTGAAGGCCTGGATCATTTCGACAAGGTCATCAACGTCGATCAATCGCCCATTGGCCGCACGCCGCGCTCGAACCCCGCGACCTACACGGGGCTATTCACGCCAATCCGCGAT
>JANLQC010000137.1:0-4159 GCA_031367575.1 Betaproteobacteria bacterium
CTTCCTTGGTACCCATGCACGCGGTGCGTTGGCGAAGGTATTCGAGTACGCTCATGGTCGGTGCGACATCATCGACCGTCATTGCGCGATTGTTGAGCAAAAAACGGATCACGGACTGGGCCACGTCTAACTTCCCCGGTAAGTGGAGTAACTCCACGGCGAGATCAGCAGCGGCACATGATAGTGCTGGCGCGAATCGGCAACGCCGAAACGCAAGACCACTTCTCCGAGGAAAGGTGGATCGGGAAGGCCCGGTGCAGTGGATTTGAAGTACTCCGCAGCCTGGAATACCAACTCGTACTCGCCCACTCGCATTTCCGCGTCGGCAAGCAGTGGCTGATCGCAGCGACCGTCGGCATTGGTCGCGCCTTCAAAAAGCAGCGTGCGATTTCCATCGACACGTCTATACAAGGCGAGCCGCATGCCCGCGCCAGGCCGTCCCATTGACGTGTCGAGCACATGCGTAGTCAGACGCCCCATTTCATTTCTCCGCCGTGTCGTATTGTGCAATGATGTCCGGGCAGATAATTTTTGTCAACACAAAATGATTGATTTTGTACACAATTTACGGCAAGCTAGTGTCGTGCTTGGCCATTCAACGACATGAAAAATTCCGACCGGATACCAGCGGGCGCACGCTTGCCCATCAATGCTGCTGAGACTCAATCGGGCCGCAGTGTGGACGCGACTGACGTCTATGCGCAAATTTACGAGGCTGTCCTAGATCATCGGCTGCCACCGGGCACGAAACTCAAAGAAGTGCCACTCGCGGAGTTGTTCGGGGTCACGCGCGGTTCGATTCGCAAGGCGTTCGCGCAGCTTCATGCGATGAATATTATTGAATTGCGGCCAAACCGGGGCGCAATTGTTGCCAGCCCGTCGGTTGCGGAGAGCCGGGATTTGTTCGCTGCCCGACGAATCATCGAAAGCTCAATTGTCGACATTCTGGCGCGTGAAATCACCAAACCACAGATCCGCCGATTGCGCATGATGATCAAACAGGAGGATTTGGCTTATCGCCGTGGCGAAATTCGCGCGGGGCTGAAGTTCTCGGTCGATTTCCACCGGGTGCTGGCGTCAATGGCGGGCAACTCGGTTATGACTGGCGTTCTCGAGCAGTTGGTGTCGCGAACGCCGTTGGTGGTCGCCGCCTATCGAGACCCATCGCAGCCGAATAACTGCGCGAACCATGATCACGCGGAATTGGTCGAGGCGTTGACCGCGCACGATGCGGATCGCGCGGTCAAAGCGATGAAATGCCATCTGTGCAATCTGGAAAACAAACTCAATTTCGCGAACGATGCGCCGGAAAATGAGCTCGCGATGATTTTCGGGTTCGCCCGATCAGCGGTTACGCCTCACGCAAAACATCCATGAACAATATTTCGACGCATTACCCGCGTGACATGGTCGGTTACGGGCGACATACGCCCTTTGCTGATTGGCCGCACGGTGCCAGGATTGCCGTTCAGTTCGTTCTTAACTACGAGGAAGGCGGTGAAAGTTCGGTGCTGCACGGGGACGCCGCGTCGGAACAGTTTTTGTCGGAAATCATTGGCGCGCCCGCCTTTACGGCACGCCACATGAGCATGGAATCAATTTATGAATACGGCTCACGAGCCGGTGTTTGGCGCATTCTTCGCGAATTCGAGCGCCGCCAGCTTCCGCTCACGATATTTGCTGTCGCAATGGCGTTGGAACGGCACCCAGAACTCACTGCGGCATTTGGCGAGCTTGGACATGAAATTGCCTGCCACGGCTTGCGGTGGATTCACTATCAGGATGTGGAGGAAAACGTCGAGCGCGAGCATATGCGCAAAGCCATCAGCATCGTCAAGCGCATAACCGGTCAGGCACCCGTCGGTTGGTATACCGGTCGCAACAGCCCCAACACCCGCCGACTGGTTGTCGAACAGGGGGGATTTCTTTACGACTCTGACGACTATGGCGACGATTTGCCGTTTTGGACACGCGTCCTGACTTCACGCGGCGAAACGGTGCCGCATCTCGTTGTGCCCTACGCACTCGATACGAATGACATGCGCTTCGCGACCGCACAGGGATTCAACACTGGCAATGATTTTTTTCACTATCTACGTGACGCGTTTGACGTGCTTTATGCCGAAGGCGATGAAGCACCCAAGATGTTATCGGTCGGCATGCATTGCCGCTTGCTGGGCCGCCCGGGACGTTTTCGGGCATTGCAGCAATTCTTGGATCACCTCGAACGCCATGAGCGCGTGTGGATTGCCAAAAGGGTCGATATTGCACGCCATTGGGCGACAAGGCACCCCACTAATACCGGCCCATCGGGTAAAGTCTGGATGGCGTGAATCCAATTGCTGCAACACGGCTTATATTCTCCCGGTGGCACGTGTATGGGTGCCATTCGCAATCGATTTGGCTCAGGTGTCAGGAAATTTTACAATTGCAGGGGCCAATGTTTTAGTCGTAACATTATGTTTTTAAAAGAGAAAAAGTTTATATCGGCATGGTGACATGTGCGCCAATTCACATTTTCAGTGCATTTAGAGTTCGACAAACCTTACAACTCGAAATTGCCGAGCAAATTTACATCTCAAATAAAATCGTATCATATTGTTTTTTAACCTATTTTCATTTGTGGCCCAGAGCTTGCTCTTAAAGTACCGTCGCAACGTCAAAACCGTATCAGGCAACATCACGTAGTCATTGGCAAGGAGCAAGAAAATGAAAATAAAAAAGTGGATCTACTCAATTTTGGCATTTGGCGTCATCGCAATGTGCGCTGGGCCCGCCAATGCAACCCTCATTCTGACCCTTGATGATGGGGCGGGAAACACCAAGACCATTGTCGATAATGGCGAAGGTGATTCTGATATGTCAATTGGCGGGATCGCGTGGATTGGGACGCTGGGCACGTGGGTTCAAAATATTACCGGCGGCTTGTCTAATCGTCCTGGAGTCGAAGGGGTTTCAACGCTAGACTTGGTTTCACTCAATCGGTCGCGCGGTGCAGGTACATTGACGATAACGTTGACTGATGGCGTTTTTACAACGCCGATGGGGCCCAATTTTAGTGCCACGACCGAAGTTGGAGGTGTTGCCGGCGGCAATATTTCCTTTAACTCCTTGCTCAACGGTACTTCAGTCGGTACTTTTGGCTCTGGACGCGGCGCATTTTCCGGCACCACCAGCGCAAATGTCGATACAACAGGCGGATTCTCGTTGACTCAGGTTGCCACGATCACCCATGGTGGCGCGGGAAATTCCAGTTTCAATATTATTACAACCGTGCCGGAACCCGCGACATTAGGCCTTTTGGGATTGGGCCTGATTGGATTGGGTTTCATTCGCCGTCGCCGGATTGGCTGATTTTCAATAATCGGCGGGCGAACGCAATTTCGCCCCGCTTTTTCCGGTGTGCCAAAACCCCCGCAAACGCGGGGGTTTTGCATTTTGTCGCTGGAGATTCTTCGGCATCAAGTATAGTCACGCCATCGCCCAGCAACTAATAATAACTGCGCGTTGCCACCGCCGATCCTGGGCAGGTTTTTTGCGTCATGTAAGATAGTGCCGATAGGTTTCTCGCACACTCGCACAAGTGCCCTTTCATTCCATGGTGTTTTCTTCGTCAAACGGCACATCACCGCATTGAGCAAATAAATGATGTTGACCTTCCTTTGCGGCAGCATCGATCCTTTGCGAAACGATTGATGAATCAGCGTTCGACAGCAATTGGGCCAATTCTCATTGTCGCGTGTCTGGTGGTGGTGACGATCATTTTTTGGCCAACTTTCCGCGACCTTCTCGGCGTCGGCAGCGCCGCGACGGCATACACCCACCGCATTTTTGTCTTTCCAATTTTTGCGATAACAGTCTGGACTTTGCGCGTTGAACTTGCGACGCTGCCAATACATGCATATTGGCCCGGGATTGTGACGATCATCGGTGCGGGGCTGCTATGGCTGCTAGGAGAACTCACCTTCATTCGCATTTTTACCGAAGTAGCCGTCATCATGATGATTCCGCTCACGGTATTGACAGTTTTGGGTTTCCGGTGGCTGTGGGCAACGAGTTTTCCCCTGTTCTTCCTGGTATTTGCAATACCGGTACGTGGACCGCTGGTCGATCTTCAGGTAAGCATGACCGCGAACGTCACCCACATTGGATTGCTGGC
>JANLQC010000154.1:0-12802 GCA_031367575.1 Betaproteobacteria bacterium
GCTACATAGCCTTCCAGAGGCGAGCCGACAATCATGCGTTTGATGGCATTCACCGTGTCCGGGGCGCGGGCAATGAAATCTGCCGTGAACCAGCGTTGCGCAACACCTTCGGCAATGGATGCCATGCCGTCGCGCCGCACCAACGCAATGCGATCATTCCATGTTGACGCCGGCGAAATTTGCGGCGCGCTGTTGGCGATCACCAGCCGATTGATGCGTGCGGATGCGTGGATCGCGAGCCATAACCCAATCATGCCGCCCATCGACAGGCCGCAAAAATCGACCTGCCTGATTTCGAGTGCATCGAGAATCGCGAGCGTGTCGTCAGCAAGATCAGCGACGCGGTATGGGCCTGGCGTGATCACCGATTGGCCATGGCCGCGCGTGTCGTAGCGGATGACGTTGAATTGGCCGTTTAGCGCCAACGTCTTTACCTGGGCCTGCCACATCTCAAGCGTGGTACCCAGAGAATTGGAAAACATCAGCACCGGCGCATCGCGCGGCCCATCGGCAACGACATTGAACACGCCGCGAGTTGTCTTGATCAGTGCCACGCCCGGCCCGCATTTTTCATGGGGTTCACTCGACGCGCTGGTTCAACCACAATTGCGCCGCCTGCGCGGCCGAGTCAATCGCCGCATCGTGATTGAAAACTGCGGCGATTTCCTGCGGCGACAATTGCCGGGAAATCTCCGCTGTCTCGGCAACGCGCCCGGCCAACGTACCACCTAATTTGCGAACCTCCGCGCAAAGCGAATCCACCGCTTTTCGCGCCGCCACTTTGCCGGATCGTTTTGCCAGTGCCATCGTCAGTGCTTCAGCGGCGATCAGTCCACCACCGCCATCCAGATTCTCGCGCAAGCGCGCAGGATTGAAAACCATGCCGGCAGCGACTTCGGCGGCGGCGGTGGCGCTGGCGTGCGCGAGAGCCGCCAGTTGCGGCAACGCAAACCATTCACCGTGCCACGCCCCGGCGGCGCGCTCGTGTTCATGCACACTCGCGTTGAAGAGGGCCGCCAACAAGCCACCGCTATTGGCCGCCGCCGCAATGGGCACCAGCGTCGCCACCGGATTCCGCTTGTTCGGCATTGCCGACGAACCGCCCGCATTAGTCGCACTTTCAATGACCTCGCCGACTTCGGATTGCATCATCAGCACGAGATCACTGGCAAATTTTGCGCACGCCGTGATCGACATGGCCAACCCTGTTGCGATGGACAGAAAGCGGTCGCGCTGTGTATGCCATGTGATGACGGGTTCGTTCAATCCAAAGTGTGCTGCGACGGCACGGCGAATTGAAAAAGCTTGTTCGCCCATCGCGCTTAGTGTCCCCGACGCGCCGCCCAGTTGCACTGCGAACGCATCGTCATGCAATTGTTGCAGCGACGCGCGCGCGCGTTCGATTCCAGTGCCCCACACCGCAAGTTTGTAGCCCAGCGTAGTAGCAGTAGCGTGCTGCAACAAGGTGCGCGCCACCATCGGCGTACGCAGATGGGTATTCGCGAGTTTGGCAATGGTCGATTCGGCCGCCTGCAATTGCGCGCTCACAAGGTCGCACGCCTCGCGCAGTTGCAGCACCATTGCCGTATCGAGCATATCCTGACTGGTGGCACCCCAATGCACCCAATCGGCGGCGGCAGGGGAACTCGACCGCACCTGCTCAATCAACTCGCAGACCAGGGGAATTGCGCCGTTGCCCGCCGTGCGCACCTCGATGAGAATTGCGCTGGCGTCGAAGCGATCCGCGCGACACGCGGCGACAATGGTGTCGCGCGCACTTGCAGGAACGACCCCGGCGGCGCATTGCGCAATCACCAGTGCCGCCTCGAAATCCAGCATGCGTTGCACGCGGATCCCGGCGGAAAAAATCCGTTCGATTTCAGCGGTGGTCAGAAACGGCTCGGTGGCGGGCACGCGCAAATCCCTGATAATTTCAAAAATCAAAAAATACGGTTTCGTCCTTGCCTTGCAGACGCACATCCAATTGCCAATTTTCTTTTTCCGCACTTTGCACGCGCCGTGCCTCGAGCGTGTGACGCCGATTCGGCTGGACTTGCAGCAGCACCGGGTCAGTTGCGTTGGCGGCATTGCCGTGAAAGTAAATACGAGTCACCAGCGGCTTCAGCAACCCGCGCGCAAACACCATGACATCCAGATGAGGTGCGTCGGCCGCGCTTCCAGCGCGTTGAATGCCGCCGGGCAGGATGGTGTCGAACCGAAACTGTCCGAATTGATCGGTGGCGGCACGTCCGAATCCGCTGAAGCACATACCCGCCCTCGCCTCACGACTGTCAGCGACATAGCGGCCAGTCGAATCCGCCTGATACACCTCAAGGAAGGCGTCGGCAACCGGATTGCCCTCGCCATCAAATACGCTGCCGGCAATCGAAATCGTTTCACCCGCCGCACCGGGCTTATTGATGATCGCGTCGCCGGCGTGAATCAGGGCATCGAGAAAAAACGGCCCAACGGTTTGTGACGCCGTTCGCTGCATGCCTATTTCTCCATCGGCGTGGCCGCATCGCCACGCAAAACAATATCGAAGCGATAGCCAAGCGCATGTTCGGGTTCGGTCAATGAAAGATCAAAACGCGAGATCAGGGATTGTCGACCCATCTCGCCCGGCACCGAATTGAAAATCGGATCAAGCGGCAGCAACGGGTCGCCCGGGAAATACATTTGCGTGACCAACCGTGACAAATATCCCAGACCAAACAAAGAAAAATGAATGTGCGCGGGTCGCCACGCGTTCGCATGATTGCGCCAGGGATAGGCACCCGGTTTGATCGATACGAAACGATATTCGCCATGGGCATCGGTGAGTACACGGCCATTGCCGCTGAAGTTCGGATCAAGCGGCGCGTTGTGCCCGTCGCCCTTGTGCCGGTAGCGCCCGGCTGCGTTGGCCTGCCAGACTTCGATTAGCGCGTTCGGAATCGGTCGGCCACCTTCATCCATCAATCTTCCGGCGACTACAATGCGTTCGCCCAGCGGCTCGCCGGCGTGTTGACGGGTTAGATCGGCATCCTGCGCCGAGAGGTCACCAAAGCCGAATACCGGTGCATGCAATGATCGGATCAAGTCCGGCATCGCTTGCAGAGGTTCCCGTGGCGAGCGCAGCGACGTACTGCGGTAGGCATCACACCGGTAGGGTGGGTCAATTTCTTCTTGTCGCTTCAATTTCTGTGTCTCGGTTACTGGCATTTTTGCGTGTCCAAAAAATTGACTCTTTGATTGCCCGGAAATTCGCGGCGCTGCGCTGAATTCCCGCATATGGAACACTCATCCGGAAGTGCATTTCACGATGAGAAAAGTATACAACAGCGACCCTGAACTTGCGGATTCGCTGGCCGGTTTACGCACTCGTCCATCCGCGCGACTTTTTTTATCGCAACAAAATCAACCCCGTGCCGCCCACGCCCAGGCACGCCGCAATCAGGACATTCGCCGTCAGCCGCTCCTGCGTGCGAAAAATCCACACCGACAAAAATATCGTGACAAACACTTCCATGGATGAGACCAGCGCGACACGCGATACCGTGCTGTGGTTCAACGCGACAAAATAGAAAAGCTGGCCGAATGACGCAAGAATGCCGGTGACGTAAAACCAGAAATTGAATCGGGTAAAACTGTTCGCCATCGAGGTGCGATAGTCGGGAATGAACCATGAGGCAAGCACGTAGGCACCAATGCCCGCGAAGGCCCCCACCGCCGCGCCGTAGAACGGATCGGGAATGTAATTGAGGCCCTGCTTTCGGGCAAGATAGCCCAGCGCATAGGCAAATGCCGAAATCGGCCCGTAGACCAGACCGAGATCAAACAGGCGCGATGACATCGTTGACGATTGGCGACGGATCGTTGGCCCTGAAACGGCAGCGGTACCGCGCCATGCATCGCGCGCCAGAAAACCGAAGCTGGTGAAAATAAGGAGCATGCCGGAAATCATCCATCCGCCGAGATGCTCATCCAAGATCAGCACGCCGAGTATCACCGCGAACAACGGGTTGAGGCGCTTGATAGTGGATGCGCGCATGGCACCGAGCGACTGCACCGACGCAAACAGAAAAACGCGGCCGATAAACGCCGTCAACACGCCTCCCGCCGCAAACCACAGAAGGCCGCGAACATTTAGCGCATCTGGGGGCAATTCGCCGGCCGATACCGCCATTGCGATCAATGCAATTGCCGCTGTCAGCAAAATCGACAGAAACGCGCCGTTGTCGGCGTCGTTCAAACTGCTGCCGCGATTGATGGTGATGTTGGCGGTGGCGAAACAGAATGCGGAAAGCAGCGCGAACAACTCACCCATGCGGGATGCGCTCGCGAGATTTTGCGTATTGGGTAACGCAGGTGTGGCGGCAGCGACTATCGATCATGCTTGGACAATTTCACGCCCGGCGTGGTCTTGCCCATATCCGGCATCAAGAATACAAACAAGTTGGCAACCACAATAGTGCCAGCGAGAAAGTAGAACGTCGCCATCAGGCCGTACTGGTCGGCAAGATATCCGCCGATGAGTGGAGACACCGCCGAGCCTGCCGCCTGCACGGCAAAAAGTACGCCAATACTCGTGCCGCCCATGTTCTTCGGCGTCGATTCAAGCAACCACGCCTGCAACACCGGGCGGATCGCGTAGAGAAAAAATCCCAACACGGCAATCAGAAAAACGAAGCTCATGCTTTTGCCGGCGAACGCCATCGCCAGCAATACGACGGCGGTCATCGCCATGCTGGCCATAATGATGCGGCGTCGCCCCAGCTTGTCTGAAAGGTGGCCGGAGATGGGCGACGCCGCGAAACCGGCCGCCTGCATCGCGAACATGCAGGCACCCACCCAGAACGGGTTGTAGCCCATTTCATAAGCGAGATAGACGGGCAGAAAAGTCAGCAGCGCGTTTTGCGTCATCGCGCGGAAGGCGGAACTCATCGACAGCAGGATGAGATTGCGATTTCTTGCCAACTCTCTCAGACCGGCAAAATACTGCGCCACACTTTGTCCCGCTGATGTTGCGTCGACCGATGCAGCGGGTTTGACTTTGCGATTCAGTGTGAACGACCCGAGAAACAACAGCAGCAATCCCGACATCAACAAGCCCGGAATCACATTCACGACGACAATGTCGCGCCACGGCAAGAATGTCAACAGCGCACCGATGACAAGTGGCGCCAGCGCGTCACCGACATTGCCGCCCATGCCGTGAATTGAAAGCACCAAACCCTTGTTTTCCGGATAGCGATTGGCGAGCGTCGGTATCGCCGCCGGGTGCCACAAATTATTGCCGATACCCACCAGAGACATGCAAAGCAGCAACATCGCATAACTATGCGTGAAGCCTATCAACAAATAGGGAAACCCGACCCAGAACAGCGACAGCGCCATCAGGAAGCCTTTTCGGCCCACCGTATCGACCACCATGCCACCGGGAATATTGGCAATGGCGCCGGCGGCGTATTGGCACGTCATCACCAGACCAATCTGGCTGTACGAAAGCCCGAGCTCCTTGCCGATCAGCGGCAGCAGCAAATAAAAAGTCGCCGGATACCAATGGGTCAAGCCATGCGCGGCCGTGATCAACCAGACATCGCGAAATGATTTTTTTGGGGCCGCATCCGGTGGCAGCGAATCGGATGGCATCGTGGTTGCAGTCATGATCTTCTAACCGATTGGAAATTTAGCGGCATACGGATTGGTGTCGCGGTTTTGAGGAAAATTCAATTATGGTGAGACCGAGCGTTTGACGACAATATCCTGAAACAACTTTGACGATTTCTCAACCTGTTCCGCAGACGCCGCCGGGTCAACCATGACAATACGCGTCTTGGTGAACGGGTGATCAACCCCGGCACTGGTCGGCACATAATCGATGGACTGCATCAGTGTTTGCGCGTCGCTGAGCATATAGTCATAGAAAAGCATGGCGGCATTCGGATGCGGCGCATTCCTCGCAATACCGATGCCGTTGGCGCGCGCAATCGCCGGCTCGATCACGAACCAGTCAATCGGTGCGCCCTTCTTCTTCGACGCCTCCGGCATGTAGTTGTAGACCGTGAGTGCGAGCGGCACTTCGCCTGACACAACCATGTTATTTAACAGCGTGTGCCCCTGACGCGTGGAGATGCCGTTTTTGGCGACCAGATCGCGGAAAAATTGCAGACCCTTTTCGCTGGCCTTATCGCTACCCGGGCCACCCGGGCCACCCGAGCCACCCGGGCCACCCGGGCTGCCCAGTTCGGCCACTACTGAAGAAAACCAGTCTTCATTCTTTACCTCAATGCCCAATTTACCCTTCCACTTCGGGTCAAGAAAATCGTAGTACGTTTTCGGCAAATCGGATTTCTTGACCACGTTGGTGTTGTACGCCTGCACCCAGATCGACAACAACGTCCCCACCCATTCGCGATGCGCAGGAACGGCCGAGGCGATGAGCTGCTTGAAATGCGGGGAATGTACCGGTCGCAGCAGTTTTTCGCGCCGCAGGATATCCAATTCCGGCGCGCCAAAATGAATCGCATCGACCTCAAATCGTTTGGCCTGCGCTTCGGTTATCGTGCGCTGCAGAACCTTGTCGGTGCCTGCCCGCCATACCTTGACCTTGATATCGTATTTCTTTTCGAATGGCGCAATCAGCACGGCCAGATCCTTTTCTGCAATCGTGGTGTACAAGGTTAGCGTGCCCTCGGTCTTTGCGGCGGCCAGCAGCCGTTGTTGCCGATCCGCGCCCTCATGGTTCAGCAAGGTGTAGTCGGGCGCAGCAATGGACGCAGGCGCGGCCAGCATTCCTGCGACAAAGGCAAGGTTGGAAACCCATTGAGTGGCGAATGAAATATTTGCATTCATGTTGGTGAACTTTTTTTCGGGATTGGTGTATGAACACATCAGTCGCGAATATCCTGCAACAGCCATTCGGTCGGGATTTCACGACCGGTACCGGTGCGCACGGCGGCTTCATATACGGCACCCGCAACCGCGTAAAACTGCGCGCCCTGAATATTACCGCGCTCGGAATAGGTGATTTGCGCGTTACTTGTCCGACCCTTTGCGCGCCCAGCCAACACATCCGCGTACATCACATTGCTGCCGCGCGATTTCGGCCCGCGCGCCGGTTTGCCACCCTTTATCTGGCTCCAAATTGGATGCGCCGGTTGTGCGACGTAGCCGAGAAATTCGTCGGCGGTGCCCAGATCCGGGCGACCCAGCGGCGCAGGCGAAACACCGAGGCGCAGCACCACATCAAAGCGTGCGTCGGCATTCGCGTCGGGTTTGCCGCCAATTGAGATTACGTGCATGCCGGGCTCCAGCCACTCGCCACGAATGACCGGTTCGACTGAATCGGTGCAAGCGGCGAGCACGTCGGCCCCTGCGTAGACCGTACGCGGATCCGCGCAGACCTCGACCTCGATGGAATGCTTTTCGCGCATCTCGGCGGCAAACCGCTCGCGGTTGGCGGGCGTGGGACTGAATACCTTCATGCGACGTATATTGCGCACTTCCAGCAACGCTTCAACATGCGCGCGCGCCATTTCGCCCGATCCCAGCATACCCAGCATTTCGCAGTTCTTGCGCGCCATGATATCGGCACCGAGCGCGCCATCGGCGGCAACCCGCATATGCTGCAAGTGGCCGTCGTTAATGATTGCGAGTGGCTCAGCCGTTTCAATCGAAGTCAGAAAAATGAATCCGCAAAACAGCCCAGGCGTCTGCGCGAACTTTTCCTGCGTGCGGACGCCGTTGTATTGTTTCTCCACCAGCACATCGGACTTCATGCGGATTGCGAAATAGCCGCGCACCGATCCACCTTCCATGCTGCCCCACTGGTAGACGTGATCAGGCTCACTGGTCGGAATGCGGATGTCGATACGCGGCCGGCATACCGCATCACCCTTGGCCAAATCGTCATAGGCGACGCGCAGCGCTTCGCGCGTCATGCCCGGCGTGAGCAGCGTTTTAACCTGATCGTTATTAATCAGCAGCATGGTTGTAGTCATCTTCTGCCTGTCGCGGCAAAAATCCTTCGGCCCCCGGCGCGGGCTCTTTCGGTTTGGAGAGCACGCGCTTCTGGAACAGCATGTTCATGAACATGTACATCGGTTTGCTCTTGATCACCAACGCGCGCGCCGGCCGATGCGGATCAGCGTTGAAATGCTGATGTACACAATTGGCGTGGACGACGACCGTATCACCCGCCTGCCAGTCGTAGCGGATGCCATCGTGGATTTCGTAGCCGACACCATCGAGAATGTAGAACGCCGCTTCATTCACATGACCGTGTTTGCCGTTGCGTCCGCCCGGCGCGTATTCTTCGAGATGGATGTGCAGTGTCTGCGTCATGCCATCCGGCGGCTCAATGAAGTGCTTGCTGTATGACTGAGGACCGTCCTGCAATTTCATCTCGCGCCCTTTGACCACACGCGGCACCGAGCGCAAGCGCTGCAACTCGTCCTGCAAATTGTACGGGCCGGAAATCCCGCGCAAAAAGGTGCGGTCTTTGGTACTGAAGTGGTGTGACTCACGCCCCATTTCGGCCTCGCTTTTGCATTTGTGCCTGAAAGTCAACTAACGATGAGCGGAGCGTGGCGATACCAGCCCTGCGATATCGCGTCTACAGCAAAGCTTGGAGGCGCGCAAAACACATCAAATACAATCACGCCGTCGCCTGAGTCTTCGCTTTCAAGTAGGCCTCGATCTTCTCGGTCGTCAGTACCACACCGGCCTGATATTCCGGCGCGTTCTCAAGCTGCTCCAGATCGTTCAACCCGAACTTGTTGTAGATGCGGTTGATCGCCGAGATCAGCCGCACCGGCCGGTCTGGGTCGGCATTGAAGTGCTGGTGGATGGTGTTCGGCGGAATGTAGATCACGTCGCCGGCTTCCCACTCGTAGCGCTTGACCTCCTCCTGCGGTTTCCAGTGGTAGGTGTCGGTGATTTCGACATCGCAGTCCTGGTGCAGGTCATAGCCCTTGCCTTCAAGCACGTACAGGCACTCTTCGGCCAGATGCCGGTGTTTGCCGGATTTGCTGCCCGGCGGGATGATTTGCATGTAGGCGTCCACGGTTTCCATCCGCGTGTTCATGGCTTCGTTGATCAGGTGCTTTAACAAGCCCTGCCTGGCCATTTCCCATGGCATGTTTTCCGGATGAACCACCTTCGCGCGCTTGGCGTTCCTTGCCGGCGCGCTCGCTGCGTCCTCCAGCAAGCCCTGATACAGCGGACGGTTTTGGGTCCCTTGCTTCCATGCTTTCGATTCGCCCCAGGCCATGATCGGTTTCCTTTGGTGTGCGTTCAATTTCGAATTTGTGTGGTCGATCTAATCCGCCAGATGGTTGAAATCCTGCTCACCCTCGCGCGCTTCGAAACCAACCCCACCCGGCATTGGTTCGGTTGAACGCGGCTCAACCTGATGCTGAAACAACATGTTCATGAACATGTACATCGGCTTGCTCTTGATCACCAGCGCGCGCGCCGGCTTGACCGGATCCGCATTGAAATGCTGATGCACGCAATTGTTATGCACGATTGCCACGTCACCCGCTTTCCAGTCATAGCGAATGCCGTCATGAATTTCATATCCCACACCATCGAGAATGTAAAACGCGGCTTCATTCACGTGGCCGTGCTTCTGCGATTTTCCACCGGGGCCGTATTCTTCGAGATGAATGTGAAAGGTCTGGGTAATACCATCCTTGGGTTCGACATAGTGGCGGCTGTAGGCTTGCGGACCATCGTTGAACTTGATGTCTTTGCCTTTGCGAACCCGCGGCATTGAACGCAGGCGCGTCAGTTCATCCGTGAGGTTATAGGGCCCAGCAATTGCGCGAACAAAGGTGCGATCTTTCTTGCTGTGATAGTGCGATTCATTGCCCATAATGTTTCCTTCATAGGTGATTTTGTAACACGGCTATTTGATTTGTTTGACAAAGATTTCGTCGTAACGCCTTGCCCATTTATCCGATTCATCGAGCACCAGCGTTGGGTCGATGATATCCAGCGTTGGGTGCCAATGGAAAATGGAAACAATCTAGACCCCATACTCATCGAGATTGTAGCGGCGCGGTTTCAGCGTGCGGCAAATCTCACGCACCACGCCCGACTGTGGAAGCGAAATCCCCACCTCATCCGCCATTGCGCCGACAATCGCCATGTCGTCCTGCGCCCAGGCCATCGATTGCGTACCCCAGTCTTTCAAGGCACAGTTGTTCGCGCTGCTGATCAACAGTGCCTGACGAAGCACTTCGATATCCATGCCGAAGCGTTTCGCCAACGCGAGTGCTTCATGATCGGCAACCAGACACGCCCACAGAATGAGATTATTGGCCGCCTTGGCGACCTGCGCGGTACCGACATTGCCGGTATGCACGATATCCGTCGAATACGCCGCCACCACCGGTCGCAGGCGTTCAACCACCGCCTCGGCACCGGCAACAAACGAAAGCAATGTTCCGGTATCGGCCGCGCTGCCACCTCGACACACGGTGGAATCAATGACGTGAATGCACTCAACGTTGCCGATTTTGGCAAGCTCCGTCATCGTCCCGGGCAGTACCGTCGATAACACCGCGACGATAGTTTCCGGGCGAATACTTGGCAGAATTCCGTTCGCCGAAATCAGCTCGCGCAGCTCGCGATCAAAACCAACGCAGATCAAAATCGCGTCACTCTTGGCGGCAAGGCCGGTGGAGGCGTCCGACCAATTCGCGCCGCGTGCCTCAATCAATGCCTTCTTCGATAAATCGAGATCATGTACGAGCACGTCAAATCCCTTGCGCGCCAAATGCCCGATGATCGGCAAGCCCATGCGGCCCGCACCGATGACACCAACGGTTTTGATCACCGCGTTCATCCAGTGACCTCTACGGAGGCAATGGTTTTTCTCATCGTTGCTTCTTGCATCGTGAGTGCTTCGCCCTTCATCAGCGCTGGCAGCCAATATCGACGAAACAGCGCGCCCATTGGCGTTCCCGGGCCGGTTTCGGTCAGCAATGCGTTTTGATCAGTGCTTATCATCTGAACGGATTCAAGTTATCTTTTTTGTGTAATCGTGTCGAGAAGCGCGGGCTGGCCGGCTTTCACTTTGGCGATGGCGCTTTTCAGTGCCGCTGCCACGTCGCCCGGCTGATCGATGGGACCCTCGGCATACCATCCCATCGCCCGCGCGAGCCCGGCAAAATCCGGCGCCGGATCGTCCAAATCCATGCCGATATGCGCCCGATTCACCGGCGTGCCGCGCTGTTTGGCCATGCGAATCTGGTGTTCCCAATCGTTGTAGTACGCGCGGTTGTTGTACATCACGCACAACATCGGGATCTTGTGTTTAGCCGCAACCCATAGCGAACCGGCATCAAACATCAAGTCGCCGTCCGGCTGCATATCGACCACCAGCCGACCCTGATCGCGATTGGCGAGCGCGACCCCCATCGAAATGCCGATTTGCGTGGAGGTCCCCAGCGACTTTCCGGGGTGCCGATAGGGACGATCAAAATTCCATAACTTGCGTGTCCAATCCTCCAGCGTACCCGCCGTCAGCACCCAGTCCTCATGCTTGATCGCCTGCCATACTTCGGAAGCGAGCCGGGGCAAGGTGATCGGCGACGCATTCGAGTCCTCCTCTGCTTGTTTCGCCCATTTGGCCCGCAACGCATCGTGGCGTTTGCCGATCACCGCACTGCGTTTCTTGATACGCGGGCCGAGTTTTTCCGACGCGGCGATTTTGCGTTTACACAGCTTGGTCAACAGCGGAATCGCCACCGCCGTATCGGCCATGACCCGCAAATCGGCATGAAGCAGGCGCTGATAATCCATCGCCCAACTCGACAATTCCAGATCACCAAAGCCAATATCGATCCAGCGGCAATTGGCCGGTACCAGACTTGTCAACGTGCGGGTGGTGCTCACCAATTCCGTCGTCGGCTTTTCCCAATCGCGGGTATCAAGACACAGCACCAGATCGGCATCGCGAAATACATCCTTATCCATGCTCATGTTGAGCGGGTGGCAACTCGGAAAATTGAGGCGGCTGTTGATATCAAATACGGCCGCACCGACCGTCTCGGCAAGCTTGACGAGGTCGTTAAAGCCGTTCGCATTGCGTCCCACATACTCGGCAAGTATTACCGGGCGTTGTGCCTTCAGCAGCATCTCGGCGACACGCTCCAACGCCGACGGATCCGGCGCCAATGGAGATGGCACCGTCATTGCGCTCACGGGTGGCAGCGGCACGTCGTGTTTCAGCGGCGCCTCCTGCAGCCACGCGTCGTAGCACATGTAGATGGGGCCTTGTGGCTCGGTCATCATCACGCCGTAGGCGCGTGCAAACGATTCGGGTACACCATCCACGACCGTCGGCTGGTAATCCCACTTGGTGTAATCGCGTACTGCCTGACCCTGCACGTTTGCAGTGTGCGTCCAATCGATGCGCGGCCGTCGCTTGGTCTCGTCCATCGGGCCGGTCGCACCGATGATAAAGATTGGCGCACGGTCGATATAGGCGTAATACACCGCCATATTGGAATGCAGCAATCCGACCAGATTGTGGACGATGGCGACCATTGGTTTGCCACTGGCCTTGGCATAGCCGTGTGCGATCTGCACCGCTGTTTCCTCGTGCTGGCAGAGCATCATGACCGGAAAATTCTGGCCGTAATTGACAATCGAATCATGCAGCCCGCGATAGCTGGCACCCGGATTCAGTGCTGCGTATGGCAATTGATACCGATGCAGCATATCGACGATAACGTCCGATGCCCAACGCCCCGCAGAAGGCTTTTTGGCACCGATGGATTTCCCGGCGGGCTCGGTTGAAGTTTTT
>JANLQC010000185.1:0-2726 GCA_031367575.1 Betaproteobacteria bacterium
GCCGCGCCGCCACCGCTGCCCGCCGCGATGGCGTTTCACGTCGCCATCAACGGCCAGCAGGCCGGCCCGTTCGACATGATGGCCTTGCAGGCGCAGGCGAGCGGCGGCGGGTTGAAACGCGATTCGCTGGTCTGGAAAGCGGGCATGGCGCAGTGGTCAAAAGCGGGTGAGGTGCCGGAGTTGGCCGCGCTATTTGCCAGCATGCCGCCGCCGGTGCCACCAGCGTAAATTGTGGCCTCCGCAATGATCGATTCGATTGCATCGCAATCGAATCGGCCATTGCGGAATTCCAAGACACACGAAAATGGATCCCCGCGCGCACATCTGCCCGGTCACTCCTGAACCCGTCGAAGGACGGGAATGATGGAATAATCATGAACATTCTCATCCGCGCCGCCGAACCCGACGATTTCGCCGCCATCCGCGAAACCATGTCCACGCCGAAAGCACAGGTGCAGACTTTGCAATTGCCTTACGCATCCTTGGAACTCTGGAAAAAGCGCCTCGCCGAACAAACACCGGGCGATCATTTGCTGGTCGCGGAGATCGACGGCAAGGTGGTCGGCAACGCGGGCCTGCACGCGGCGGCGAAATCGCTGCGTCGCCGCCACGTGGGCGCGATCGGTATGTCGGTTCATGATGCATGGCACCGCAAAGGCGTGGGATCGGCATTGATGGGTGCGCTCATCGATCTGGCCGACAACTGGCTCCAATATACGCGCCTCGAATTGACGGTATTTGTCGATAATGCCCCTGCTATCGCGCTGTACAAAAAGTTTGGATTTGAAATCGAAGGCACGCACAAACGCTACGCGATGCGCGCAGGTGAATTCGTGGATACCTACTTCATGGCGCGATTGAAAACCTGAATGGAAAATCCCAACGCCTCCCAAACCACGCTCGACCACATGACGGCGAAAGTGCGCGCGTTTCCGTGCAAATCGTGCGGCGCGAAACTGTCGTTTTCGCCGGGCAGCAAGACACTGAAATGCCCCTATTGCGCGGCGGTCAACGATATTCCCGACACCGACGACACGGTCGAAGAATTGAGTCTGGACGCGTGGCTTGCGAAACTGGAAGGCGAGAGCGAAACCCACCAGCAGGAACAAATCAAGTGCAACAACTGCGGCGGCGAACAAACGCTGGCCGCCAATCTCTACGCCAGCGCCTGCACCTTCTGCGGCACGCCGCTCACCTCAAAAAGTTATGCGCAACGCCTGATCAAGCCGAAATCACTGGTGCCGTTCAAGGTCACCAAGTTGCAGTCGCAGGATAAATGGCGCGCATGGATAAAAGGCTTGTGGCTGGCACCGTCGGCGCTGAAAAATTACGCGCAAAGCGACGGCGGCATCAAGGGAATTTATGTACCCTACTGGACCTTCGATGCGCACACCTACACGCAATATTCCGGCCAGCGCGGTGTTGATCATTCCGAAAGCCATGATTCAACCAATAGCAAAGGTGAGACCGTAACCGAAACGCGCACCCGCACCGACTGGACAAATGTCTCGGGCAATGTGTCGTTTTTTCACGATGATGTGCTGGTGCCGGGAAGCAAAAGCAGCTACGACGGCGCGACCACGGCCGGTCGCGGCAGTGCCAGCGCCGCCGCGATGAAGAGTGCGCTGGTGAGCAATGCCGGCGCTGTCGGCAGCATGATCGCCGCGCAATTCTCCACCAGCCTGCGCACCTGGAACACCAGGGAACTGGTGCCCTATCAGGACGAATACGTCACCGGCTTTCAGGCGGAAGCGTATCAAATCGGATTGAAGGCGTCCTTTGTCACCGCCAAGCAAATCATTGAAGACAAGGTCCAGCAATTGGTGCGCGCCGATATCGGCGGCGACCATCAACGCATTTCCACCATCAACACCCAATTCAGCCATCTCACGTTCAAACACATCCTGCTGCCGATGTGGGTGTCGGCGTATATTTACGGCGGCAAGACCTATCGATTTGTGGTGAATGGTCAGACCGGTGAAGTGCAGGGCGAATCGCCGAAGTCGGGGTGGAAGATCTTCTTTTTGGTGTGTGGAATTCTGATTGCGTTGTTTGTGTTTTTGGCGATTTTTGGCGGGAAGCGGTAAGGCACTCGCGTGAGTTCGCGCGCATTCATGCGTGTTTGAACATCGCCAATGCCGCGAACACCGCGCCCGCCGCTGAAAACCAACGGCCAATCGCCCGATTGGTGAAACGCAGCCGGGCAGGCCGTTCAATTGCGTCAACGCCCGCGCCGGGAATATCGTGTTTCTGAGTGGTGCCGTAACGCGGCGGGCCGCAAGAATATCAGCGTTGCCTGGCATGGCGGGCAGCGAAATATCGGGGCCAGGAGGCGGTAATCAGCGAACATTAAAGTCTAGCACTGGTGCGGCGTTCGGAATGATTTATGACTGAAACCTGCGCCAGTACTAGTATTTTGTCAGTTTTCGCTATGGATCATTACCGCGATCAACGTACTTCAAATTCCCCTCAACCGCCTTCTTGGCAATCGCATCCGTCACGCCGGGCGCAATCAATTTGACCCATTGTCCGATTTTCGCTCTCAACGTCATCACCACTTCGCGTCGCCGAGCCTCAATCGCGCGCATGATGAGCGTCGCGCATTCATCCACGCTCATCACATTGTCTTTGTTGACCGGATCAATCCTGGCCGGCTTGCCATCGGTACCGGTGGCGTTTTCGCGGATGCCGGTGGCGACGAAGCCGGGATAAATCATCGTGACACT
>JANLQC010000186.1:0-3474 GCA_031367575.1 Betaproteobacteria bacterium
CAAGCGGATGGCACGGCGCGCGACTTTGTCTTCATAGGCGGGCCCGATGCCGCGCCCGGTCGTGCCGAGCTTCATGACGCCCATCTTCACTTCGCGCGCCTGATCGACCGCAACATGGTATGGAAGGATCAACGGACAGGCAGGCGAAATGCGCAGCCGACCCACGACATCAAGTCCGGCGGCAGTGAGTTCGTCTATTTCCTGCAATAGCGCCGCCGGCGACAACACCACGCCATTGCCGATGAAGCAGGTCACATGCGGATGCAACATGCCCGACGGCAACAGGCGGAGGATGGTTTTTTTGCCGTTGACCACCAATGTGTGACCGGCATTGTGGCCACCCTGAAAGCGCACCACACCCGCGACTTCATCGGTCAGCCAATCGACGATCTTGCCCTTGCCTTCATCGCCCCACTGGGTGCCGATGACGACGACATTTCTTGCCATGTTGAGTCCTTTGATATTGCGTGGAAATTCAGGTGCGGGGCAGAACCGCCCAGCGACCATTGATATGCTTGAGTTCGCGGTCGCAACCGAGTTCATCGGCATGTGCATCATGACCGGGCAGACGCGCAACGACGATTTCGCCGGCACCTCGCAGCCGTTCGATCTCGTCAAGCGCATTGTGATCCGTTGTCGCGGGCCCGAGTATTCGCGCGTGCATTGGTGGCTCGGGCGTCAATGGCAGCAGGCTTTTTAGATCCATGCTGAAACCGGTCGCAGGTCGGGCGCGCCCGAATGCCTTGCCCACTTCGTCGTAACGGCCGCCGCGCGCAACCGCATCCGGCGCACCGGTCGCATAAGCCGAAAAAGTGATACCGCTTTCGTAGTTAAATCCGCCCAACTCTCCGAGATCAATGCTGACCTTAACGCCTTGCGCCGAGAAATGCGCTTGGATACGCGTCAATTGCGCAAGCGAATCGGCAATGGCCGGAACAGCGGGCAAAACGCGTGCCGCCTCCACCAAGACACTTGCATCGCCGTAGAGGCCCGGCAATGCCAACAATGCCTCGGCGACCGCGCCAAGCGCCGGCGCGAGCGCCTGCAGGGCCGGCGTGTCCTTGGCGACGGTTGCAATAAAAACCTGCTCGGCATCCTCAACAGAAAGCTGCGCCGATTCGATCAACGAGCGAAATATCGCCGGGTGGCCAATGTCCATTTGCAGACCCTTGATGCCCAATTCGCGCAACACATCGATCATCAACTGCTGGATTTCGATATCGGCATCGAGGCCCGCGTGTCCATATATTTCCGCGCCAGCCTGAAACGGCTGGCGGCTCTTGCCGAGCCCGGCCGGCAAGGTGTGCAGCACGCTTCCCGCATAGCAAAGGCGGGCCACCCCCTGCCGATTCAATATGTGCGCGTCCATGCGTGCAACCTGCGGTGTGGTATCGGCGCGAATACCCATGGTGCGACCGGAAAGTTGATCGACCAGTTTGAATGTCGCCAGGTCCATGTCGTGGCCGGTACCGGAAAGCAGCGACTCGATATATTCGAGCAGTGGCGGCATCACCAACTCATAGCCACAGCACTCGAAGCGGTCGAGCACCGTGCGACGCAGGCGCTCGAGCTTGCGGGCGTCAGCCGGCAGCAGATCCTCGATGTGTTCGGGCAGGGTCCAGGTTCTCAATTACTTCACCAGTAGAAAAAGCACAACACCCGCCGCAATCGATGCCATCCCGATAAAACGCAGTTGGCCGTCATTGAATTCAATGACGCGCCGAAAGGTCTCGCGCCATGCCTTGGGTGCAAGCAGTGGCAAAAGGCCCTCGAAGATCAGCATCATGGCCAATCCAGCCAGCAGAATTTCGGTCACAAATGGGCGCTTTACGAAAAAGTTACCGCAACGAAAAACGGCGCGCCCAAGTTTGGGACGCGCCGTTGACGAATTATACGCAAGTCCGGAACGTTTGTTGAACTTCTCGCGGCGCGGTGGCGTTTGCGCCTATTTTCCGCCCTTGTTGGGGTTTTTTAGGTATTTGAAGAAATCCGAACTCGGTTCCAGAATCATCACGTCGCTTTTGTTGCGAAAGCTGTTGCGATAGGCCTCCATGCTGCGATAAAACGAATAAAACTCGGGATTCTTGCTGAACGCCTGCGCATAAATCCGCGCCGCGCTCGCATCGCCTTCTCCCTTGATTTTCTGCGCATCGCGGTAGGCTTCAGCCAGGATGATTTCGCGCTGGCGCTCGGCGTCGGCACGAATCTTCTCGGCTTCACCGGAACCGGTGGAACGGAGCTCATTGGCAACGCGCTTGCGTTCGGAATCCATGCGCTTGTAAATATCCGCGCTGATTTCCGGCACCAGATCGACCCGCTTCAATCGCACGTCAAGCACTTCGATGCCGATGCTGCGCGCGTCGGCATCGGTCTTGATGCGCAGGCTTTCCATGATTTTGTCGCGCTCACCCGAGATCACCTCGGATAACGTGCGTTTGCTGAATTCGTCACGCAAATCGTTGTTGACGGATTGCGAGAGGCGGATTTCAGCCTTGGAAATATCGCCGCCGGTCGAGACAAAAAACTGCTTGACATCGATGATGCGATATTTGACGAACGAATCCACCAGCACGTTGTTTTTTTCGGTCGTCTGGATGCGCTCGGCATCTTTGGTGTCGAGCGTCTGAATACGCGTGTCGTACACACGAACGTTTTCGATCAGCGGCAGCTTGAAGTACAGGCCCGGTTCGGTCTGAATGGCAACCACTTCACCGAGACGGAAACGTATGGCCGCCTGACGCTGGTCAACCGTATAGGCAGTGAAAACCAGCGTCAATAAAATAACGACGGCAATGATGGCGATTGTGGGTAGATTTTTTTTCATTTTTATTTTCCCTTTTACCGGTTGCGCACATCGCGGCGTGCTTCGATCGGGGGCACAACCGGCTCTGCAACCGTTGGCGGACGGGGGGAGCTATCGACCGGGCCGATCGACGCCGTTCCCTGCGCTGCCGACTGGATCAACTTGTCGAGCGGCAAATACAGGAGATTGTTTCCGCCCTTTTGGTCGACCACCACCTTGCTGGTGCTTTGCATGACCTGTTGCATCATGTCGAGGTAGAGACGTTCGCGTGTCACGCCGGGTGCCTTGTCATATTCGGCCAGCACCTGGGTAAAGCGCGACGCATCGCCCTGCGCGCTGGCGATGACCCGCTGCTTGTGGCCATTGGCCTCTTCCATCAAGCGCGCGGCGGCACCCTTGGTTTTCGGCAGGATATCGTTTGCATACGCTTCGCCTTCATTCTTGAGGCGTTCACGATCCTGTTTCGCGCGTACTGCATCGTCGAAACTCGCCTGTACCTGTTCCGGCGGCTGGGCATTCTGCAAATTTACAATTGAGATCAGGATGCCGGTGCGGTAACGATCAAGTATCTGCTGCATCAGCACTTTGGCGCGCGCGGCAATATCGCCGCGGCCTTCATAGAGCACGAAATCCATTTTGCTTTTGCCGACAATTTCGCGCATCGCGGTTTC
>JANLQC010000212.1:0-10685 GCA_031367575.1 Betaproteobacteria bacterium
CGCCGCGTTTGTTCGCGAAGAAAAAACTCACCGGGCAACTCAGACAATCGCTGCCGTTCGCGTTGACGGGCGCGCAGGTTCGTGCGTGGCATCAGATTGCGGCCGATTTGGCCGCGCCGCATCCGATGCAACGGCTGTTGCAGGGCGATGTCGGCAGCGGCAAGACCATCGTCTCCGCGCTCGCCGCCGCGCAGGCGATTGACAATGGTTATCAAGCGGCAATCATGGCCCCCACCGAAATTCTGGCCGAGCAGCACTATCGAAAATTATCCGCGTTGCTGGTGCCGCTTGGGTTACACGTCACGTGGCTGACGGGTAGCCTGAAAGCAAAGGAAAAACGCGCGGCGATCGACGATATTGCGTCGGGCAGAACCCAACTCGCCATCGGCACCCACGCGCTGTTTCAGGAAAGCGTGACCTTCGCCAAATTGGGCCTGACCGTTATTGATGAACAGCATCGTTTCGGCGTTGGTCAGCGATTGGCCTTGCGTGAAAAAGGTGAAAAAGGTGAAATCAATTCCACCGCGACCGTCAAATCGCAGGAACCGCATCAACTGATGATGAGTGCCACGCCGATTCCTCGCACCCTCTCCATGAGTTACTTCGCCGATCTCGATGTGTCGGTGATCGATGAATTGCCGCCGGGTCGCGCCCCGATTGTCACCAAGCTGCTCGCGGAATCACGTCGCGACGAAGTGCTGGCGCGGATCCGCGACGCATGCCAGGAAGGCGCGCAGGCCTATTGGGTGTGTCCGCTCATTGAAGAATCGGAAACGCTGCAATTGAAAACGGCGGTGGAAACGTTCGAGACACTCACCGCGATACTGCCCGAGGTGCGCGTCGGGCTGGTTCATGGCCGCATGAAGCCGGTCGAGAAGCAGGAGGTGATGAACAAGTTTCTTGCCAACGACATTCAATTGCTGGTGGCCACCACCGTGATCGAAGTGGGTGTGGATGTCGCGAATGCAACACTGATGGTGATCGAGCACGCCGAACGCATGGGCCTCGCGCAATTGCACCAATTGCGTGGTCGCGTCGGGCGTGGCACCAAGCAAAGCAGGTGCATTCTGCTTTATCAAAACCCATTGGGCGAGCTGGCGCGCGCGCGCTTGAAAGTGATTTTTGAATCCACCGACGGATTTGAAATCGCGCGTCAGGATTTGCAGTTGCGTGGTCCCGGCGAACACCTCGGCGCACGCCAATCGGGGGCACCGTTGCTGCGTTTTGCGGACATTGAGCGTGACAGCGATTTACTCGAAGCCGCGCGCGACGCGGCGGCGTGGATGCTGAAACACGCGCCGGACAACGCGGAAAAACATCTCGCGCGCTGGCTGGGTTCGCGGCAACATTATTTGAAGGCGTAGTTTTTCTGATGAAAAATTGTGTTTGTCCACCACATCGTCGTTCCCTTTTTTGCGCGAATGACGACAAAAAATGCGCACCCTGAGACTCCTCCGCCCCGACCCATGGCGCGGCGCGCCACCTTCGCACGCCGACAGGCAATTCGGCACACTTCACCCGTGGCTCACCTCGCGCGGTTCACTGACCGCACGCCTTGTTGCGCACATCGCGCACGTCGAACAATTCAACCTGGTGCGGTTGCAACAGCGTGCGCAGTTACCAAACATCGATGAGCGCCGCGAACTCGGATTGCGTGACCGCGAACTTGCCATCGTCCGTGAAGTCCTGCTGCGCGATGGCGATTCGCCGCTGGTGTTTGCGCACAGCCTGATCGCACGCCGCGATCTGCAGGGCGCATGGCGCGCGCTGTCGCGTCTGGGCGCGCGACCGCTTGCGGAAATGCTGTTTCACGATCACTCAGTGGTGCGCCTGCCGATGGAATACAAGAAACTCGATGCGCGTCACCCTTTGTATCGTCGTGCGCGGCAGGTGGCCGCGTTTACATCACACGCCGTGTGGGCGCGGCGCAGTGTGTTTTTGAAACAAGGCAGGCCGCTGCTCGTCACCGAAGTGTTTCTTGATACGTTGGGGTAATGGTGCCGGAGCTGCCAAACACCAGCAGTGGCGCGGTGTTCAGGTCAATTGTGTTCGGAAAGGCGCGCCAATGCGGGACACTGAGCCAGTGGGTTCTGAATTCACGCACGTAGCGGAATGACGGGTGGAAAAAAATCCGGAATGCGGCGGCAAGATATTTTGTTGTGATGGCCTTGCCGATTTGCGGCGTGTGTACCACCGGTGAATGGAAAATGGCGTCTTCCGCAAGCAGCGTGTCAAGCGCCTGAACATTGCGCGGCGACGCCGACTGAAAACAACAAGGCCCCTGCGATACGGGCGACATGTAAACGCATCATCATTTAATCTTCCCTGTTGTGGGACAACGTTCGGCTTAACGACAAACCTAAGCGGCGGGTTCTTTGTGCTTCATCGCTGGGATGCAATTGCGGGCGCGTCGTCATTGAGGCCTAAGCCCGCGCCTCAAATTCCGTTCCACTCACGCATGATGCGCTCGAAAATTTCCACCGATTGATCGAGGCGCGCAATCGAGCACCATTCGTCGGTTTGATGTGCAAGGTCGGGCTCGCCCGGGCCGATGATGACGGTGGGAATGGTTCCACCGTAGCCCTTTTTCAAGTCAGCGCCATCGGTGGAAAACATGATGGTTTTCGGCGTAGGGCGACCATCGATAAACGGCGTGGCGACCTCGAACACGCTTTCAATCCATTCGTCCGGTTCCGAATAGAGCGGCGGCGTTTCAACGATTTTGCGCAGCGTGCCGAGCGGTCCGATGAGGGACTCAATGGAATGGCAAAGATGCACATGGTCAATGCCGGGAACCGTTCGCATATCGACGGTGAGCTTCACGGAATCGGGCACGGAATTGGTATTGAGGCCGCCGTGAACGGTGGCGATATTCATGGTCGGTTTGCCCATGACGTGGTGGCAGTCAAGGCCGCAATGATGTTGCCAATCGAAATGTTCGAGCGCGTCGATCACCCTGCCCATTTTCAGGATCGCGTTCTCGCCTTTTTCCGGCATCGAGGCGTGCGCGGTCTTGCCCCTGGTTTCGATTTCGACCCAGATCAAACCCTTGTGACCGATATAGGGATAATTCGCGGTCGGTTCCGCAACCACGATGGCACCGGCACGATCCAGCAACTTTTCCTGCGCCAGATATTTGGCGCCTTCGCAACCGACTTCCTCGGACGCCGTTAGCACCAGCGTAATGCCGGGCGAATTTTTCAAGTGCGGCGCCAATTTGATCGCGGCAATCACGAACGCGGCGATACCGCTTTTCATGTCAGTCGAACCGCGCCCATACAAGCGATCCCCATCGGTCTCACCCGTGAACGGATCCTTCGACCATGCCGCCATGCCGAGCGGAACAATGTCGATGTGGCCGGTGAAACAGATCGGCGGCTTTTCCAGTTTTCCGCCAATGGTGGCGATCACGCTGGTACGCGAATCGGCGAACTCGTGGTACTTCACATTGAAGCCGGCAGACTCCAGCAAGTTGCCAAGATGACGTGCGCAATCGCGTTCCATCCCCGGCGGGTTGATGGTATTGAAATGCAGCAGATCGCGGGCAAGTTTCAGCGGTTCGGTACGCATGATTTATTTCCCTATCGGGGTGTTTTCTTTTTTCGCAGCCAGTGATTCATCGCTTCAACCAGCACCGAGAATCCCAGCGCGAAGTAGAGATAACCTTTGGGAATTTTCAGCCCGAAGCCATCGGCAATCAGGAATACGCCGATCAGCAACAGAAATGCCAGCGCCAGCATTTTGATGGTCGGGTGCGCGGACACAAAATCAGACAGCGGGCCGGATGCCACCAGCATGATGATCATCGCCGCGACCACCGCCACCACCATCACCCACAAAGTGTCGGCCATGCCGACGGCGGTGATGACCGAATCGAGCGAAAAAATAATATCGATCACCGCAATCTGCACCACGATAGCGGAAAACGCCGCATAGACCCTGGGCGCGTCGCCGCCATCGGCATTGGCGTCGTCGTGCGCACCTTCCATGGTCTCGTGGATTTCGTGTACCGCTTTGACCAGCAGAAACAGGCCGCCGCCGATCAAGATCAGATCGCGCCATGAAAATCCCTGATCGAACAGCGTAAACAACGGTTCCGTCAGTTTCACAATCCAGGCCAGCGTCGCCAATAGCAGCAGGCGCGTGCCCAGCGCCAGTGTGAGTCCGATCTTGCGGCCCAAGGGCCGCTGATGTGGCGGCAGGCGATTGGTGAGAATGGCCAGAAAAACAATATTGTCGATGCCCAGCACAATTTCGAGCGCCGACAATGTCAACAGCGACAACCAGATTTGCGGGCTGGACACCCACTCGAAGGTAAAAAATTCCATTGGAAAAACTTGAACTTCCTGGATGAAAGGAGCATCTTACCAAACGTCACGTTGACGCAATGGAGCGCGATCATGTTACGGGCGAAATTACCCTTGCTGTTGGCGGCCTTTCTGCTGAGTGCCTGCGCGCAGACCGGAAGCGGTTTCTATCGATCAGACTTGAAGGATGACCTCGTTGCGCAGGTGCAGCGCGGGCAGAGTGAGCAGGACGTCACCGCGCTGCTTGGGACGCCTTATCGCCACATGCGCTTTGACAAACTGCAATCGACCGCGTGGGATTATCGCTATCGCGACACGTGGGGTTACTGGGTGGAATACAGCGTCCTGTTCGCCGACAACAAGCGCGTGACCGGCACGTTTTCCAAGCGAATTGATCCGCTTGATCGCGAGTAATTGCGAGTAAATTGGCGATTCCCGGAACCGGGAAAAATGCAACCCTGTATACGCGGACAAGCACTGGCGCGCGTCTTCAGGCTCTTTTGGCCGAAGAATGGCGTGGATTCTGGTGTTTTGCCGGAGAGGCGCGCGCTATCGCTCATCGTGTGAGACGGTCAAGTGCTTCGCGATATTTGTCGCTGGTTTTCCGCGCAATCTCTGCGGGCACGTCTGGTGCCGGCGGCTTGCGGTTGAAGCCAATGGCATCCAGCCAATTGCGGATGTATTGCTTGTCGAAACTCTCGGGCGACGCGCCGACTTGGTAACTCTCCAACGGCCAGAAGCGCGATGAATCCGGCGTCAACACTTCGTCGATCAAGTGAAGCTTTCCCTCGGCGTCAAGACCAAACTCGAACTTGGTGTCGGCGATGATGATGCCCTTGGTCAGCGCATATTCGGCGGCTTCGGAATAGAGCCGGATCGCAATATCGCGCACGTCGGCGGCGCGCGCAGTGCCGATGATTTTTTCGCAAGTGGCGAAATCGATATTCTCATCGTGCTCACCGGCTTTGGCTTTGGTGGCTGGCGTAAAAATCGGCTGCGGCAATTTGGAGGCGCGCTGCAAGCCCGGCGGCAATGTCACCCCGCAGACCGATTGCGACGCCTGATATTCTTTCCAGCCTGAGCCTTCCAGATAGCCGCGCACCACCGCTTCGATCGGCAGCACCTGGTATTTGTTCACGACGATGGCGCGGCCCCGCACCTGATCGCGTTCGTCCGGGGCAACCACCGTTTCCGGATCGATGCCGGTCAATTGATTCGGCACGATGTGTTTCAATTTTTCAAACCAGAAACTCGCCATCGCAATCAGGATTTCACCCTTGTGCGGAATCGGCGTTGGCAGGATTACGTCGTAGGCTGAGAGCCGGTCGCTGGTGACGAGCAGCAATTTGTCGTTGCCAACGGCGTAGATGTCGCGCACCTTGCCGCGGGCAATGAGGGGAAGGGATTTGATGGAGGATTGGTACATGGTTTCAACAATCGCCGTTATGCATCGGCACGTAAAGGAAACGCGAACGCCAAAACAATCGGCGATTTTCCAGTGAGAGCATCCGCGCGGGCGTCAAGTGAATCAGTTACACCACAACCTGCTTCAATTCCCCCTTCGCATAGCGTTCCGCCATCTTCCACAAATCGATCGATTTGATCTTCGATCCCTGTCCAGCGCAATTGAATTGCTGATAGCGCTGCTTGCAGATTTCCTTGGCGGCCGCGCGTGCGGGTTTCAGGTAGTCGCGCGGATCGAAGTGCGATTTGTTTTCGTTCATGAACTTGCGGATCGCCGCCGTCATCGCGAGACGAATGTCGGTATCGATATTGACCTTGCGCACGCCGTGCTTGATGCCTTCCTGAATTTCCTCGACCGGCACACCGTAGGTTTCCTTCATCTCGCCGCCGTTGTCGCGGATAATTTTCAGTAAATCCTGCGGCACGCTTGATGATCCATGCATCACCAAATGCGTATTCGGGATGCGCGCGTGAATTTCCCTGATGCGGTCAATGGCCAAAATATCGCCGGTCGGTTTGCGGGTGAATTTGTACGCGCCGTGCGACGTGCCAATGGCGATGGCCAACGCATCGACGCCGGTTTTCTTGACGAAGTCGGCCGCCTCATTCGGGTCAGTCAACAATTGATCGCGCGTCATCGTCGCCTCGGTGCCGTGGCCGTCCTCCTTGTCGCCGCGCATCGTTTCGAGTGAGCCGAGGCAACCCAGTTCACCTTCCACCGATACGCCAATCATGTGCGCCATATCCACCACGCGCCGCGTCACTTCCACGTTGTATTCATAGTTGGCAATGGTCTTGCCGTCCGCCTGCAGCGAGCCATCCATCATCACGCTGGAAAATCCCAGGCGCATTGCCTGCTGGCACACCGATGGCGATTGGCCGTGATCCTGATGCATCGCGACCGGGACGTTGGGATAGGAATCCACGGCCGCTTCGATCAGGTATTTCAGAAACGTCTCGCCCGCATATTTACGGGCGCCGGCCGAGGCCTGCATGATCACCGGGCTATCGGTTTCCGAGGCCGCCTCCATGATCGCCTGCACCTGCTCAAGATTATTCACGTTAAAGGCGGGCAGGCCGTAACTGTTTTCGGCGGCGTGATCGAGTAGTTGGCGCATGGATACGAGGGGCATGAGGATCTCCGGTGGGTTTGTTGCGCCTGCCGCGCAGTGTGGCAGGTTGTGTGCAATGCTAATTTTACCGCGACGGCGGTTGCGGGTCATCTCCGCTGGCCCGGCCGCCCGCCAGGCGGTCCGCGATGCGCTCATTGAAGATTTTGGTATTGCCTTAACGATCTTGCGCGAGCGAGTCTCCCCCAAATACTTTTGCCTTCATGCCCCGCGATGCTCGCTACGAAGATTTTGGCGTCGCCGTCACTCGCTGACGCGAATGGGTCTCCCCCAAATCTTCACGCCCCGCGATGCTCGCCCAGCGTGACGATTTTCATCGTATTGGTGCCGCCGGATTGGCCGATGGGTTCGCCCATGGTAATGACGACAATATCGCCGATGGCGGCGACGCCGTTGTCGAGCAGCACCTGTTCGGCGGCTTTCATCAACTTTTCGCGATCATGGCCTTCGTAGGCGAGCGTGAACGGGCGCACGTCGCGCATCAGCGCGGTCTTGGTGAGTGTGCCCGCTTCCGGCGTGAGCGCATAGATCGGTACGCCGGAATTCAGGCGCGACATCCACAGTGCGGTTGAGCCCGATTGCGTGAGTGAGGCGATACATTTCACTTTCAAATGATGCGCGGTGAAAAGTGCCGCCATCGCGATCGATTGATCGACTCGCGTGAATACGCGATCCAGAAATTCGCGGTCAAGTTTCACGTCGGCACTCTTTTCGGCTTCCACACAAATACGCGCCATCGCTTCCACCGTTTCCACCGGATATTGTCCGGAGGCCGATTCGGCCGAGAGCATCACCGCGTCGGTGCCGTCCAGAACTGCGTTGGCCACGTCGGACACCTCCGCGCGCGTCGGGATGGGAGACGACACCATCGACTCCATCATCTGGGTCGCGGTAATGGTGAGCTTGTTCATTTCGCGCGCCATGCGGATCATGCGTTTTTGCAGCGCGGGTACGGCCGCGTCCCCTACTTCGACGGCAAGATCGCCGCGCGCGACCATAATGCCGTCGCAGGCTTTCATGATGTCCTTCAGCGCGTCATTGGTAACGGCCTCGCTGCGCTCGATTTTTGCGATCAGCATCGCGTTACCGCCGGCCGCACGCATCAGTTCGCGCGCCATGTACATGTCGGCACCACTTTTCGGAAACGAGACGGCGAGAAAATCTGCCTTCAGCGCCGCCGCCGTTTTGATGTCTTCCATGTCCTTCGAGGTCAGCGGTGGTGCCGTAAGGCCGCCACCTTTGCGGTTAATGCCCTTGTTGTTGGAGAGCACGCCTCCCTGCTTGACGCGGCAATCGATTTCGTTTTTCTTCACGCTGAGAACTTCAAACACCAGCAGGCCATCGTTTAGGAGCAGCAGATCGCCCGCTTTCACATCGCGCGGCAATTCCTTGTAATCGATGCCGACCCGTTCCTGATTGCCGAGTTCGCAATCGGCGTCGAGGATGAATTTGTCACCGGCTTTCAATGTGACCTTGTTGTCGACGAATTTGCCGACACGTATTTTCGGGCCCTGCAAATCAGCGAGGATGCCGATCTGTTTGCCGTAGCGCACACCGATTTCGCGCACCAGCTTCGCGCGGTTCTGGTGGTCTTCCACCGTGCCGTGCGAAAAATTCATTCGCACCACATCGACGCCGGCTTCGATCAGGCGTTCGAGAACTTCCGGCGAGGAGGTGGCGGGGCCGAGGGTGGCGACGATTTTGGTGGCGCGTTGCATGATATTTTCCATTTAATTTGAATGACGGATTTCGACGTTGCTTTACGCGGAAGCCCGCTGTTCCAGTATTGCCACGGCGGGTAGCGTCTTGCCCTCGAGAAATTCCAGAAACGCGCCGCCGCCGGTGGAGATATAGGAAATTTTGTCGGCGATACCGTATTTCGCGATTGCCGCAAGCGTGTCACCGCCACCGGCGATGGAAAATGCCGAAGACGCGGCGATGGCGCGTGCGAGAGTTTCGGTGCCGTGACCAAACTGATCAAACTCGAACACGCCGACCGGGCCATTCCAGACAATCGTTCCTGCATGCATGATGATGTCGGCGAGCGTGGCGGCGGTCTTCGGGCCGATATCAAAAATCATGTCGTCCTCGACCACGTCTTCAACGCGCTTGGTCTCGGCGGGTGTGGTCGGCGAAAATTCCTTGCCGCACACCACGTCGACCGGAATCGGCACGGCGGCACCACGCGCCGCCATCATGTCGATAATCGCGTTGGCCTCATTGGCGAGATCGATTTCGGCCAGCGAGCGGCCAATCGGCAATTCCCTGGCGAGCAGAAAGGTGTTCGCGATGCCACCGCCAACCACCAATTGATCAACTTTGCCGGCCAGCGATTTCAGAATGGTGAGCTTGCTCGACACTTTCGAGCCGGCGACAATGGCGACCATCGGCCGCTTCGGCGTTTTCAATGCGGCACCCAGCGCATCGAGCTCGGCGGCCAGCAATGGCCCCGCGCAGGCGATGTTTGCGTACCTGGCGATGCCGTGCGTGGTCGCTTCTGCGCGGTGCGCGGTGCCGAACGCGTCGTTCACATAAATATCGCAGAGCGCCGCCATTTTCTGCGCGAGCGCGTCGTCGTTCTTTTTCTCGCCCATGTTGACGCGGCAATTTTCCAGCAGCACCACGTTTCCCGGCGCGACCTCGACACCATCCACCCAATTGGCGATCAGTGGTACCGGGCACCCTAACAATTGGCTCATCCGTTTCGCAACCGGTGAGCGAATCTTCCGCCTTGAACGCACCTTCGGTCGGGCGGCCCAGGTGCGAAGTGACCATGACCGCCGCGCCGCGTTTCAGTGCCATTTCAATGGCCGGCATCGAGGCGCGGATGCGCGTGTCATCGGTGATATTGCCGGCATCGTCCTGCGGGACGTTTAGATCGGCGCGGATGAAGACACGCTTCTTGCGCATATCGAGGTCATTGAGTCGGAGGAATTTCATCGTGCGATGGCACCGGTAATGAACGTGTGCGGGCAGGAAGAGGTCATCTGCACTTCGCCAATTGGGCAACGGCCTCGAGTTGCAAGTCGCCACCCTTATTGTGTTTGGCCTTGATGGCGTCGCTCACCACCTTGGCGGTGTCCGCGCGAAACATCGCGAACGCTTCCAGACTTGTATTCATCGCCGCCACCAGCGCGGTTCGTGCAGGGCCGGTGCATTCATTGACGGCGACCGCTTCCGCCTCGGCCTTGATGGCCTGCAATTTCTTCAGCGGCTCATCGAGCTCCTTGCGTAAGACCTTGCTCGCACCGTCAACAGCACTGTCCCAGCGGGTGGCGATCTGGCTCAACGCCTCCGCCGCCTTGCGCCGTTCTTCGATGGCTTCCGCCTGCCGGTAGGCAGTCTCAACGGCCGCTTTTTGTTCCGCCAGACGTTCGGCAATCGCGCGCCCGTCGTTGCGCATGGCCTGATCGGCGCTTTCGATGGTGGCACTGCGCGGCGGCGGCGGCGGATCGCTGCATCCGGCTAGGTTGATCGCCAATATAAAACCTGCAAGCACGATGGTGAATTTCATGATCGGTTCCAATAGGTGCGTGGCCAAGAGCTGACGGGAATGCAAAAAGGTATTTGTGCGCCGATCAGGATAACTTTTTTCGACGCGGTGAGTTTTGCCGCATCGCCTGCATTTCATCGCGGATATTGCCGACGGTAGTCACAGACAGGAACGGTACCACCGTATGCATGATCGCCGCGATATTACCCAAGATCATTTTCACGCCGAACCTGAGCGTGAAGGCGAAGTGGCCGAGGCAGGATTCGTTAACCGACCGCAGATACGCAGTGA
>JANLQC010000233.1:0-2270 GCA_031367575.1 Betaproteobacteria bacterium
CCGAATTCCGTTTCTCGGAAACTCCCGGTCAGGGTGGCCCGGCACCGTCGTCGTTGGCAAGTGAAATTTCCTACGCGGAATTTCAATCCAAAATCGCGGAAATTTCGCGCATTCTCGATGACCGCGGCGACAAGCTCGGCATGCTGGATTCGGTGCTGATGGAAGGTCGCCTCGCGGCAAAAGCCATGCCGACCATCCTGCCGGTCGACGGCAGCTACTACTCTTCAAATTTCGGCTACCGGATCGACCCATTCAACGGTCGTCAGGCATTTCACACTGGCGTTGATTTCAATGCGCCGATGGGTTCTACGATCCTCGCGGCGGCCGGCGGCGTGGTGGCGGCAGCAGAACGCCACACCGAATACGGCAACATGGTTGATATCAATCACGACAACGGGCTTACCACCCGCTATGCACATTTGTCGCAGATGAAAGTGAAAGTCGGCGACGTGGTACTAAAAGGCCAAAAAGTCGGCGAACTCGGCATGACCGGACGCGCCACCGGTCCGCACTTGCATTTCGAAGTACGCGAAAACAGTATCCCGCTGAATCCCAACCGCTTCCTGACTTTTGCGCGCGCGCAAGAGCCGGCGGTTGCGACAAAGTCCGCCCGCGCCCCCTGATTTTCCCTCCTGAATCGCACCGGACGCGCGGTTTACCGCCGCATCTGGTTCGCGGTTGGCTGGCCGCTTGTTTCCTCAATGCGCGCCGCCAAATCAACTTCCCCCATTCCGAAATTCCGTTCCGCCTCGCGGCGAACAACATCAACGAAAGCGCCTCATGTTTGACACGTTTCTGAAATCCATTTTCGGCAGCCGCAACGAACGCCTGCTCAAGCAATATCGCAAAACGGTGGTGCAGATCAATGCGCTCGAACCGACGGTGGAAAAACTTTCTGACACCGAACTGCGCGCCAAGACGGACGAGTTCAAAGAACGCCATCAAAAAGGCGAAACGCTCAATCAACTCCTGCCGGAAGCCTTTGCCGTGGTGCGCGAAGCCGGCAAACGCTCGCTCGGCATGCGCCACTTTGATGTGCAATTGATCGGCGGCATGGTGCTGCATGATGGCCGCATTGCCGAGATGCGCACCGGTGAGGGCAAGACATTGATGGCGACCCTGCCGTCATATCTGAACGCGATTTCCGGCAAAGGCGTGCATATCGTCACCGTTAACGATTACCTCGCACAGCGCGATTCGGAATGGATGGGGCGGCTGCATTCGTTTTTGGGATTGACGGTCGGCTGCAATCTTTCACAAATGCCGCACGACGATAAACAAAAGGCGTTCGCCGCCGATATCACCTACGGCACCAACAACGAGTTCGGCTTCGATTATCTGCGCGACAACATGGTCACGCAAAAAACCGAACGCGTCATGCGCGGGCTCAATTTCGCCATCGTCGATGAGGTCGATTCGATCCTGATCGACGAAGCGCGCACGCCGCTGATTATTTCCGGCCAAGCCGAGGATTCCACCTCGCTCTATCAAAAAATCAACCTGCTGGTGCCGCACTTGACCGCGCAGGCGGATGAAAAAGAACCCGGCGATTATTGGGTGGACTTGAAGCAGCACTCGGTTACGCTCTCCGAAGATGGCCACGAGCGCGCCGAAGAAATGATGACGAAGAACGGCCTGTTGCCGGAAGGCGCGTCGCTTTATGATCCCGCCAACATCATGCTTATGCATCACCTTTACGCGGCCGTGCGCGCGCATTCGCTCTATCACCGCGACCAGCACTACGTGGTGCAAAACGGCGAAGTGGTGATCGTTGATGAATTCACCGGTCGCATGATGGCCGGACGGCGTTGGTCCGAAGGCCTGCATCAGGCGGTCGAGGCCAAGGAAGGCGTGAAGATCCAGAACGAATCGCAGACGCTGGCGTCAATCACGATCCATAATTTATTCCGATTGTACAGCCGGCTTTCAGGCAATAAAGGCACGTACGACAACGAATCGTTCGATTTACAGCACATCAAAAGCCTGGAAAATTTGAACATGACATAAATCATGAGATGTCAAGTAATTGTTCTTTTGGAACCTGACTAATGTCATAAGCGGCATTGGGGGAATTGGAGAATTTTGTCAGAAATGCAACAAAGTGTTACGCGGCGGATTCATTTGTTTCAAATTGCTATGTTAAATTTTTAACCTACTTAGTATATGAAAACACAAAAGACCTTTTGGGCTATTGCCATTCTTATGTCAATGATCTTTCTTTCCTGCGGTAGTGGGGGAAATCAGCAAGCGGCCGCAACGGTGGAAGGAAT
>JANLQC010000246.1:0-1880 GCA_031367575.1 Betaproteobacteria bacterium
ATGACCGACTGCCAGTCGGCCGATTGAGCGCGGCCCGGCAGATTGCCAGACACGACGGCGATGGTAATCAGCACAAGCAGTTTCATTTGAGCATGGAGAAATCGGCGGGGATGAGCTTGTACGCGGTGACGCCGGAGCGAAGTTTTCCGTTGGCTTCGGTTTCCTTCTCGACGCGCTGCCACTCGGCGTCCTGGTGGAAAGCGGCGATGGATTTCTGGATCGCGTCAAGGTTCGTTGAGGGCAAGAATTCGTGTCGTGATTGGCGCGAGATTTCAATCTCCCCCGGAAACCCGCTTGAACTTGTGCGACCGCGCCCCCATCATGTCCATTCACGCTAACGCATTCAGGCCATCACCATGACCATCGATATCTCAACTCTCTCCACCGCCGAGCTGGACGATCTCATCTCGCGAGCCGCAAAACGTCGCGTGACCCTGCAGCCGCCGTTTCCGGATGCGCAGCCGCAAGGTGAATTGCAGGCGACGTTCGATCCCAAGTGGTACATCACCGGCGTGACCAACGGCACGCTTCTGCAAATCAAGGACCCAGGCCATGGCTGGTTGAATTACGTGATCGCGCCGGCCGCGCGCGCGGTGCTGCTTGCGCATATGTTGCATCACGCGTTGCTGCCGCAATCGCAGGGCAGTGTGCCGGTGCTTCCGCCGACGCCTTCGAGCGGTGGAGGAACGCTGCACTGATCGCCGTCTGAAACATCAAACCCTATATCTGGCGCGGTGTTCCGCGCACTTTTGCTCCGAAAGCGGCACCGGTGCTGGTGTTTTCAAAATAAATTCCGGATGCCTCTCGACCGTAGGCGACAACGCGACCAACAAAGCGTCCGCCAATTTTCCGGGAAAGTTGAAAACTCGCTCCGGTTGTCGATTCCCGCGACGGCTACAATGATTTCCCTTCGCCTGTCTTGTCCAGCCTGAATGTCTCGAATCATCAAACAAGTTTGGCCAATACCCATCGGCAGCGGCCTTGCGCTTCTTCTGGTTTTTTTGTCGTCAGGCTGCGCGAATCTTTTGCTTACCGTGCCCGCGTCGGGTGGTCGAACGCGGGTGATCGATGAGTCTCCACGAAGTGCCGCGACTGATCCCGCGCCGACGCCGGTATTGCAACGCCTGCGCGATGAAGCAACGGCACTGAGGCCACTGGCGCAAAGTACCCTTGGCCAACGTTTCCTCGACGCCACGCGCTCGTTACCGCCGATTGCGCCGCGTACCGCTTACATCAATGAAATGAAACGCGAGTACTTTTCCGTCGCCGAAAAATCCGCGCTCCCCGTTTCGGCACAGGCGAAGCTTGCCGAAGTTTCGCTCGATGAATACCGCTACTACTACACCAAGTATGGCTCGCCGCTTGCCTACCTGCGTGCGCTCGATTTGGCGGCGGCCAATGGCATTGCCGACGTATCGGGAAAGCGCATCCTCGATTTCGGCTATGGCGGCATCGGCCAACTGAGATTGCTCGCAAGTCTGGGCGCATACGTGACCGGCATCGATCCCGATAGCTATCTTGATGCACTCTACTCGTCCGCACGCGACCAGGGCCCGGTTCCGCCCGCCGCCGGACGCCGCGGGCATCCCGGCACCATTATGCTGGCGCACGGCTTTTGGCCGAAGGATCCGAACATCGTGGAACGCGTCGGGCGCGGATACGATTTGATCCTCTCAAAGAACACGCTGAAAAAAGGCTACATCAAACCGGAACGCAAGATTGACAAACGTCAGCAGATCGACCTCGGCGTCGGTGACGACGTTTTCCTCAAGGCGATTCACGACACGCTCAATCCGGGCGGCAAATTGATCATCTACAACTTGTACCCCAAACCCCCCGATGGCAAATCCGCCTACAACCCGCAAGCCGACGCGCGCTCG
>JANLQC010000280.1:0-2204 GCA_031367575.1 Betaproteobacteria bacterium
CCCATGCCGCCGATGACGACGATCAGCAGCACATCCATCATGATCTCGAACGAGAGCGATGTATCCGGCCCGTTGTAGCGAAGCCACAGCGCCAGCATCACCCCCGCGAGGGTCGCAAACAGGGCGGAGAGCACGCTGGAAATGGTGCGATAAACCACGACGCGATAGCCGATGGCTTCAGCGCGAAATTCATTTTCGCGAATCGCCTGTAACACGCGGCCGAACGGCGAATTGACAATGCGCAACATTGCCAGCAGCAGCGAGAGTGCGGTAACAAACAGCAGGTAATAGCAAATCAGCCGGCCATCAAACGTGACACCGAGAAAGGGTTCCTCAAACAACCGGAAGCCGCCCGTCAGGATGTCCGGCACCGTGAAGTTAAGCCCGTCCTCACCGCCGGTGAACTCTGACAATTGCGAGGCCAGTGTTTGAAACGCGGATGCGACGGCGAGCGTAATCATCGCGAAAAATATCGCGCGCACGCGCAGTGAAAAAAGCCCCACCGCGAGCGCCAATACAAACGACAGCGCAAGTGCGCCGGCCGTGCCGATGGCAATCGCCTCCCAGGTCGGGCCGAATCGGCTGCACGCAATCGCAATGCCGTAGGCACCGATGCCAAAAAACATGGTGTGGGCAAAGCTGACGATGCCGGAGTAACCGAGCAGCAAATCAAAGCTCGCCACCAGCACCAAAAATACCAGCACCTTGGCCGCGACACTCAGTGCCTTCACGCCGGGAAATATAAATGGCGCAAAGGCAAGTGCGATCAATAATAAAACCAGCACCACCGCCAAGATTCGGCTGCGCGGGAGGTCATGTGAAAGTAGGCGAAGCAGGCGATTCAGCATTTATGGATCTAACGATTCGCGACCGGATACACGCCTTGCGGCCGCCACAACAAGACCGCCGCCATCAGCGCAATATTTGAAAACAGCGCAACCTTTGGCGCAAGAAATCCGGCGTAATTCGCCATCAGTCCGACCAGCAACGCACCGATCAACGCGCCGCCGGTGGAACCGAGCCCGCCAATGATGATGACAATGAAAATCAGCACGTTGACCTGCGCGCCCATTTGCGGAAAGACATTTTGCTGGTACAGGCCCCACATCACGCCGCCGAGCCCCGCCAGTGCGCTGCCGACCACGAACACGCCAACGAACAGGCGGCGGATGCGATAACCGAGTGCTTCCACCATTTCGCGATCCTGCACGCCGGCGCGGATCAGCAGGCCGATCTTGGTGCGGCTTAACGTCCACGCGAGCGCGGCAAAAACAATCAGCCCCACCGCCATCGCGATCAATCTGAATTTTTCAATCGCGGCGTCACCGATCAAAACGGCACCGCGCATGCCTTCGGGCAGCGGCAACGGAATCTGCTGCGCGCCCCAAATGACTTTGATCAGTTCCTCGCCGATAATCATGCCGCCCATCGTGATCAGAATTTGTTTCAGATGCTGGCCATAGACGGGCCGCACGATGAAGCGCTCGAACGCGAGGCCCACCGCACCCGCCACCAGCATCGCGATCAGCATCGCCGGAAACACCGCCACCAAATTGCGCCACAAATCCTGCGAGCCGGTCCAGTCGCCCATCGCACCGAGCACGGAGGTTGCGACAAACGCGCCGAGCGCGATGAATACGCCATGGCCGAAATTGAGTACATCCATCAAGCCGAATACCAGCGTGAGGCCCGACGCGATCACAAAAATAATCATGCCCATCGCGAGGCCCGCGACGGTAAGCGTTACCCATGTCGAGCCGGAGCCGATCAGCGGCAATGCCAACAGCGCCAGTACCGGCACCAACGCGAGCGGCTTCCAATCGACATCGCGATCTTTCATAGCGCTAGGCCAAGCAAAGTACGTTGCATTTCTTCGTCATCCGCCAGCGCATGCATCGAACCGTGATGCACCACGCGGCCGTTATCCATTACTGCCACATGATCGCCCAATCGTTTCGCAAAATGGATGTTTTGCTCGACCAGCAATATTGTCACGCCGCTCGCCTTCAGTTCGGCAAAAGCATCGATCATGTTGTTGATGATGGCGGGGGCGAGGCCTTTGCTCGGTTCATCGACGATGAGAAGTTCGCGCGGCTCGACGATGGAACGCGCAACCGCGAGCATTTGTTTTTGTCCGCCAGATAGTTTTCCCGCCGGATAGGCCCAGAATTTTTCCACCGCCGGAAACAGCGAAAAAATCCACT
>JANLQC010000285.1:0-2467 GCA_031367575.1 Betaproteobacteria bacterium
CCGGCTTTTGGCTGACGATGAAGTTCATGCCGATGCCCAAACTTGAAACGGTCATGTCAATCTCCGGCATGCAATTTCTCGGTTTCGGCGCGACCATGCTTTCGTTCGCACCCGCGATGGGCGCGCTGCAAATGTTGATCGCGACCTACGGCCGCACCTACAAGGAAGCACAAACCTACGTGAGCTACCTGATCGCCTCGGTATCGATGATTCCGATGATCATCATTTTCGGGCAGTTAAAGGAGGCGACCTGGCAGTTGTTCGTGCCGATGCTGGGCCAGCAAATGGTGATCACGCGGATCTTGCGCGGTGATACGGTCGGCGCGATGCATTTCCTGATTCCATTCGCCGTCAATGCAGGCATTGCAACGGTTGCGATCCTGCTGATTGCCGCTTTATTGACAAGAGAGAAAATTATTTTTGGCCGGGCATAGCGGCGGGGCGGCAAAGTCATGGGCGCAAGGTATGATCGCGCCATGTCTGAATTAAGAGAGTTGTTCGGCCCCGAGGGGCCGCTGGCCAAGCGCATTGAAGGCTACCGCCACCGCGAGAGTCAAATCGAAATGGCGGAAAAAATCGGTGACGCCATCGACCGTGCGGGCGTGCTGATCGCCGAAGCCGGCACCGGGACCGGCAAGACGTTCGCGTATCTGGTGCCGGCGCTGCGAGCGGGCGGCAAAGTCATCATTTCCACCGGTACCAAGACTTTGCAGGATCAGCTTTTTCACCGCGATATTCCGACGGTGATCAAGGCGCTCAATATCCCCGTCAGCACTGCGTTGCTGAAGGGCCGCGCCAATTACGTTTGCCTGCATCATCTCGATAACGCCGTCGCCGACGGGGGTTTTTTGAATCGCGACGATACCCGCCACATTCAGGTCATCCGCCGTTTTGCGGATCGCTGCCTCAATGGTGGCGGCACCGGTGACAAATCTGAATTGCCGGACGTGCCCGAGCGATCCGGCGCATGGGCGATGGCGGTGTCCACGCGCGAAAATTGCCTCGGCGCACAGTGCCGCCAATTCGAGCCGTGCTTTGTGATGAAGGCGCGCAAGGCCGCGATGAGTGCGGAAGTGGTGGTGGTCAATCACCATTTGTTTTTCGCCGATCTGGTGTTGAAAGACGATGGCGCGCAGGATTTATTGCCGGCCTGCAACACCGTCATTTTCGATGAAGCCCACCAATTGCCGGAAACGGCAACGATGTTTTTCGGCGACGTGGTGACCACTTCACAGTTGACCGAACTCGCACGCGATGCGCGCCTGATGGGCATCGCGCACGCCGCCGACTTCAAGGATTTGCAGGAGGCGGCGTTGATCCTCGACAAATCCGCGCGCGATTTGCGACTGGTGATGAGCGAAGAATCCGCGCGCCTGCCGGGGCAGGCCGTGACCGGGCGCGAAGGCTTTGACGCGGCGTTCACCGATACACAGGAAAAGCTTGGTGAGTTGCGGGAAATGCTGGAGAGCCAATCGGGCCGCGCGCAGGAACTGGCCAACTGCATGGAGCGCGCCGACGAATTCGCCGCGCGCATGGCCGGCTGGCGGGGCGATGGCGAAAGCGGACCGGTCGAAGGCTACATCCGCTGGGCCGAAGTGTTCGGCCATTCGCTCGCGTTTCATTTGACGCCATTGTCGGTTGCCGATATTTTCAGCCAGCAGGTATTCGGCCAAAAACGCGCGTGGATATTTACGTCCGCGACACTCGCGGTGAAAGGCGAGTTTGCGCACTATCAAAAGGAATTGGGGCTGGTGAATAGTGAAGCGGCGGATGATTTTGACGACGACGCGTCTAGTGAGCGCAGTGTGGTGACCGCGAGTTGGGCCTCGCCGTTCGATTATCCGCAGCAGGCCCTGCTTTATGTACCCGAAAATTTGCCTGCCCCGAATACGCCGGAGCATACCGCCGCAGTGGTCGCTTCCGCGTTGCCGCTGATCGATGCGGCCAAGGGGCGCGCGTTCCTGTTGTTCACTTCTTTGAAAGCGATGGATCGCGCCCATCAAATGCTCAAGGATCACTGGGAACAGCAAGGCTGGGCGTTTCCGCTGATGGTGCAAGGCGAGGGCACCCGCACCGAGTTGCTAGAGCGTTTCCGCAAACTCGGCAACGCGGTGCTGGTGGCGAGCCACTCGTTTTGGGAGGGCGAGGACGTGAAGGGCGAGGCGTTGTCGCTGGTGGTGATCGACAAATTGCCGTTCGCGCCACCGGACGATCCGGTGCTGGCCGCACGCATCGACGCCATCGCCAAATCCGGCGGCAATCCGTTCATGCAATATCAGGTACCGCATGCCGCCATCAAACTGAAACAGGGTGCGGGCCGATTGATCCGCGATGAAACGGATCGCGGCGTGCTGATGATTTGCGATCCGCGATTGGTGGAAAAGCCCTACGGCAAACGCATCTGGCAGAGCCTGCCGCCGATGAAGCGCACCCGTCATGAAACGGAGGCGGTGGAATTTTTTCTCGG
>JANLQC010000314.1:0-8747 GCA_031367575.1 Betaproteobacteria bacterium
TTCGCCCACCACCGCGCCGACGAAGGCCATGCCGACGGACGTGTGCAAACTCGAAAATACCCACGAGGTGGCGGAGGGCAGATAAACGAATCGCAACAATTGCGACCCTTTGGCACCCAGCATGCGCGCGTTGTTCAGCACCACCGGCGAGACTTCCTTCACGCCTTGATAGACGTTGAAAAACACGATGAAAAACACCAGCGTCACGCCGAGCGCCACTTTCGACCAAATGCCGAGCCCGAACCAGACCATGAAAATCGGCGCGAGTATCACGCGCGGCATCGCGTTCATCGCCTTGATGTAAGGATCCAGAATCGCCGAGGCGGTGTTCGATAGTCCGAGCCAAAGGCCGATGCCCAACCCCAGCAGCGTACCGATGATGAATGCGAGCGCCGTCTCCTGCAACGTCACCCACAAATGCCGGTAGATTTCGCCTTCGGTAAACCAGACGTGGATCACGCTGAAAATTTTCAGCGGCTCGCCGAAGAAAAACGAAGCTTTGTTTTCGTTGTCGAAAAATAGCGGCGGGATCAGGCTGGGCACGGTGAGCAGGTGCCAAATGGCAAAAATGGCGATTAGCAACGCAATTTGCCAGAACCAAACAGGCATTTTTTCATGCCAACACCTTGTTCCGCGTCTGCGCATAACCCTTCAATACTTCTTCTTTCATCGCTGCCCAAATCTGCGCATGCAATTCCAGAAAGCGGGGTGTCATGCGGATCTCGGCCACATCGCGCGGGCGCGGCAAATCGATGGCAAATTCACCGATCGGATGTGTCGCCGGCCCCGCCGCCAGCACCATCACGCGATCCGATAGCGAGATCGCTTCTTCCAGATCGTGAGTGATGAACAGCACCGATTTTTTGTTCGCGTTCCACAATTCAAGCAACTCGTTTTCCATCAATTGCCGGGTCTGAATATCGAGCGCCGAAAAGGGCTCGTCCATCAGCATGATTTTTGGATCGAGAATCAGCATCTGCGCGAGCGCGCAGCGTTTGCGCATGCCGCCGGACAGTTCATGCGGATAGCGATGGCCGAAACCGCTGAGGCCGACACGCGTGAGCCATTCTTCACCACGTTGTGCGGCCTCGGCGGCATCGACGCCGCGAAACTGCAAGCCGGCAGTGACATTGTCGAGCGCGGAACGCCACGGCATCAGTGACTCCGACTGAAACATGTAGCCCGCTTTCGCGTTCAAGCCGACAAGCGGTTCGCCGAACACCTTCACACTGCCGCTGGAGGCTTTCAACAGTCCCGCGCCGATATTGAGCAGCGTGGATTTGCCGCAGCCGGTCGGGCCGACCACGGAAACGAATTCACCGTCGGCAATTTGAAGGGTGGTCTCTTTGACGGCGGTATAGCCGCTACCGCCGGTTTTACCGGAGAAGGTGACGGTGATGTTGTCGAAGGAAAGTGCAGGGGTCATGATTGAGAACTTCTATTTATTTTCGACATGATCTTTCGCGTCGCTCAGGATAACAGGTGACTAGTGACTGGTGTACAGCACTAACCTCGATCACTTGTACTTCGCCGCCGCCTTCAGCGCGAACGAGTTATCAAACGTCGCCGCGAGGTTGATTGATGCGCCCGCCGCGATCACCGAAGGCTCGAACTGTTTTAACACGGCGTACACATTTTGCGCGGCCTTCATGTTCATCTGCCCATCGGCCGAATAGCCGACCATGTTTTTCAATAGTGCCGCCTTGTAAATCGAGCGGCTGCCGGCCATGTACGCGTCCGGCACCACCGCCATGATTTGTTCGGGCGTGGCTTTGGCGATCCAGCGATTGGCGCGCACGATGGCGTTCACCACCGCCTGCGTGGTGTGCGGATTTTTTTTCACAAAAATCCTCATTGGCGTAAATGCATGACGCCAGATAGTCGCCGCCGTAATAATCCTTCATGCCTTTTTCGGTGCGGCTATCCGCGACCGCGACAAACTTGCCGGTGGATTCCAGTTGCGTAATGACCGGGTCCAGGTTGGACACCGCATCGATCTCACCTTTGTCCATCGCCGCCACCGCGCCGGCACCCGCCCCAACACCCACTATCGCCACCTCATTCGGTTTCAAGCCATCTTTTGCGAGCAGATTGTTGACGAACATATTGGTCGATGAGCCGGGTGCCGTTACGCCGATTTTCAGCCCTTTCAAATCCTTGCCGGATTTGTATTTTGCCGCTTTGTCTTTCGGCATCACCAGCGCGATCGATGAATAATTCGCCTGCAATACCACCGCGCGAATCGGCTGCTTCTTGGCCTGCATGTTGATGGTGTGCTCGAACGCACCCGAGACCATGTCGGCGCTGCCGCCCACCAGCGCCTGCAAGGCTTTCGCGCCGCCGGCGAAATCGGGAATCTCGACTTCCAAGCCTTCATCCTTGAAGTAACCCTGACGCTCGGCAATGGTCAGCGGCAAATAATAGAAAAGGCTCTTGCCACCAACGGCGATGGTGAGTTTTTTCTTTTCCAGAGTTTGCGCCGACGATATCAATGGCGTTGTGACAACAATGATTGCCAATATGGCCAATATCCATTTTTTCAACATGCTTGTTCTCCCCATGGTGTCATTGTTCGCCGCGCGCAGAATGGCAAATTTAAAATCTGAAACCGATCTTGCTCGATACACTGGTGGCACCGCCCGATTTTTCCGCCTCGGCGGAAACCGTCGCGAACATGAGTTGCGTATCGAAACCGACAAACAATCGGGAGCGATTGACACTCACTGATGCGAGGCTGGTTCCCGACGCAGATGTTTCCGCGCGCACCGCACCAACGCCAATATACGGCGTAATCACCACCAGCGGTTTCGCCACCACCACATCGGCACCGAGGCTGCGCACACTCAAGGCGCTATTGTTGTATTCGCGGTTGCCGGTCAAGCGCAAGGTCACACCGGGCGTGAGGGTGGCGGGCTCGATCACCTGATAGCGCAGAATGCCGCCAATGGTCGAAAGCCCGCTGCCACCCGCCGTGCCGATGCTGGCACCGATATCAAATCCGGCGGCGAGCCCTTTGTGAATCGTGACCCGCGGGGTGACGACATCGGTGGCACCGCCACCGGCTTTTCGCCACGAGGCGGCGTCATCAACCTTGGTCACGCCAACTTCCACGCCGATATCAAAACCCAACAAATTCAGCGTGACACCGGGCGAAAGCGCGCGCAGCGCCGTCACCGAAGCCAGATCTTTCGCCAATCGCAAAAACGCATCCTGCGACAGTTGCCTGATATCGCTGAAATCGTTCGCGGTGGCGGCGTTTGAAAGCAGCGCCGCACCGATTGCCAGCGCGATTCTTGTGTTGCTCAACATTGAATTACCCATTGGCCGCATCATTGGGTATATAGCTTGTCCGGCACCGGATGCAGATGCAGCGTTTTGCCGGCGCGCATCACCTGCCCGGCGACATCGTGCCCGACCACCAGCGGCATCTTGACGGCGGCGGCGAGCAATTTGTCCAGATCGACACCGGTGTCAAAATCCATGTCTTCAAGCATGTTGACCATGTCTTCGGTGCAAATATTGCCGGTGGCACCGGGCGCAAACGGGCAGCCGCCGAGGCCCGCGAGCGAGCCATCGTAATGCACGATGCCGGCGCGGATGCCGGCGATGACATTGGCGAGCCCCATGCCGCGCGTATTGTGAAAATGGAGCGTCAGCGCGATGCCGGGAAATAGTTTTACCGCCGCCGCAGACAGGCGCTCAACCTGTGCCGGATTCGCCATGCCGGTGGTGTCGGCCAGCGTCACGCCGTCGAAACCGAGATCAACATAACGTTGCCCAAATCCGAGTACGCGATCTTCACGGACGCAGCCTTCAAACGGGCAGCCGAACGCCGTTGAGACGGTGCCATTCATGCGGATGCCGGCGTCCTTCGCCATCTTGATCATGCGCGCAAAATCGGCGAAGGATTGTTCGCAACTGCGATTCACGTTGGCGCGATTGTGTGTTTCGGACGCTGACATGACGAGGTTGATTTCGTCGATTTTCCCCTGATCGCGGTGGGTGGCGATGGCGCGCTCCATGCCCTTCAGGTTGGGTACCAGCACACTATAGGTGACGCCATTGACGCGATTGATATGGGACAACACGTCCACCGCATCCGCCATGTTCGGCACCAGTTTGGGATGCACGAAAGAGGTGACTTCGATTTTCGCGATGCCGGTGGCGGACAACGAATCAATCAGCGCGATTTTGGTTTCGGTCGGGATGAACGTTGTCTCGATCTGGAAACCGTCGCGGACGGCGACATCGTTAATGTAGATGCGTTGTTTCATGTTCTCCTTTGTTGAAACGCCGTACCGCATACCGGTTGCCGCGCGGCGGTGCGGCGGCGCGGGAAACGCGCTCAAATGATCCCACGCCCTTTTAACGCCGCCTGCGCCGCCGCGTCAATGCCAATCCCGCTCAACACCTCCGCCGTATGCGCCCCCAGCTTCGGCCCGATCCACTTGGTGCCGCCCGGCGTGTCAGACAATTTCGGCACCACCCCCGGCAACCACACTTCCTCATTATCCCCGAGTTTGTGTTTCTCGATCATGCCGCGCGCCTGATACTGCATGTCCTTGACGATATCGGCGATGGAAAAAATTCGCCCCGACGGCACCTCGGCCTTGTCCAGAACTTGCAGTACATGTTCGAGCGGATGTGCGCCTGTCCAGGCGCTGATGGCGGCATCGAGTTCATCGGTGCGCGCGGTGCGGCCGGCGTTATCCGCGACGCCGGGATCATTGGCCAAATCGGCGCGGCCGATGGCCAGCATCATGCGTTTGAAAATTGAATCGCCATTTGCGCCGATCACGACGTACTGCCGGTCGCTACAGAGGTAAGTGTTCGACGGCACGATGCCGGGCAAGCTTGCGCCCGAACGTTCACGAACGAAGCCGGTCATCGCGAACTCCGGCAACATTGATTCCATCAGCGAAAACACCGCTTCGTACAACGCCACATCGACCACCTGTCCGCGCCCCGTTTGGTGGCGCGAATGCAGTGCCAACAAGGCGCCCATCGCGCCGTACATGGCGGCCAACGAATCGCCGATCGAGATGCCGACCCGCACCGGTGCCCGATCCGGATAGCCGGTGATGTAGCGCATGCCTCCCATCGATTCGCCGATGGCACCGAAGCCGACGCGATCCTTGTACGGCCCGGTCTGGCCATAGCCGGAGAGGCGAACCATGATCAGTCCTGGATTGTCCTTTGCCAGTGTTTGGTAGGCGAGATTCCACTTTTCCATCGTGCCGGGGCGGAAATTCTCGACGATGATGTCGGCATCGAGTGCCAATTTGCGGACGATTTCCTGGCCGTCTTTTTCGCGCAGATTGACCGTCACCGATTTTTTGTTGCGCGCCTGCGCGTACCACCACAGGCTGGTCGCCTCGCCATCACCATCGGCGTCATGCAATTTGCGCCATTTGCGCAGCGGGTCGCCCCCTTCGCCCTTTTCATTGGCGGGCGTTTCAATCTTGATCACCTCGGCACCAAATTCGGCGAGCAGCCGCCCGCAAAACGGCCCCGCGATCAACGTGCCCATCTCCAGCACTTTCAAGCCTTCCAGCGGCATTGGCTTCATCGGTTTCAGCGCCCTCAACGATTGTTCCGCAGTAGCGTAGCATGACGCCTATCGCAACGCCATTGCGTCGCCTCAGGAGATCGGCATGGAACAGCAAACGGACATCGTGTACGTCGGCTTTTGGGCACGCGTGCTGGCATCGATTATCGATACGCTTTGCGCACTGATGATTATCATCCCGGTGATACTGTGGGTCTACGGCACCGAATATCTGGCCCTCGTTGAAAGCAAGTTTTTTGCCGGGCCGGTGGATTTGTTGGTGCAATATATTTTCCCGGCGGTCGCCATTATTACTTTCTGGCTGACCCGACAAGCCACACCGGGCAAGATGGCAATCGGCGCGAAGGTGGTCGATGCCACCACACTCGGCAAGCTCGGCGTGGGGCAGGCGATCCTTCGCTACCTCGGCTATTACCTATCGATGATTCCGCTTTTTCTCGGCATCATCTGGGTGGGCTTTGATGCGAAAAAGCAGGGCTGGCACGACAAGATTGCCGGGACGCTGGTGATCAAGGCACCTAAGGCGTAGCTAGTTTTACGCTTTCGGTCGCCAGCGCTTCAGCAGCAACGCATTCGACACCACACTCACGCTCGACAACGCCATCGCGGCACCGGCGATCATCGGGTTTAACAACCCGAACGCGGCGGCCGGAATGCCAACCACGTTGTAGAAAAACGCCCAGAACAAATTCTGCCGGATCTTGGCGTAGGTGCGGCGCGAAATATCGAGTGCGTCCGCCACCAGCGCCGGGTCGCCGCGCATCAGCGTGATGCCGGCCGCGTGCATGGCGACATCGGTGCCGGTCGACATGGCGATGCCAATATCGGCGGCGGCCAGTGCCGGTGCATCGTTGATGCCATCACCGACCATCGCCACCATTCGCCCGTCTTTTTTGAGCGCGGAGACAATGTGCGCCTTGTCGGCGGGCAATACCTCGGCATGCACATCGTCAATGCCCAACAACTTCGCCACCGCGTCGGCACTGCCGCGATTGTCACCGCTGATGAGCGCGGTTTTTACGCCGAGCGCATGCAGGCGCGCAATCGCGTTTTGAGCGGTGGACTTTAACGTGTCGCCGAACGCCAGCATTCCCAAAATTTCATTCGCATCGATATCAATCAGCCATGAAACCGTGCGGCCATCGCGTTGCAGATTGGCGGATTCATTGGCCATGGCGGGCGGTATCACGAGGCCAAGTTCAGTCACATGCCGCGTGCTGACAATCGCGAGCGTGCGACCGCCAACGCTTGCCTGTACGCCGCGTCCCGGCAACGCTTTCACATCAATGCCTTCCGCGAGGCCGATATGTTCCGCCGCCACCGTCGCCATCACCGCGCGCGCCAGCGGGTGTTCGCTGTTGCGCTGGATCGCGCCAGCGAGGCGGAGCAGTTTGTGGCGATTGCCATCAGCCGCCACACTTGACACCAATGTCGGGTGGCCTTGTGTCAATGTGCCGGTTTTATCAAAGGCCACCATGCCGACCCGGTGCGCGGTTTCCAATGCCACCGCATCCTTGATCAGAATCCCGTAGCGCGCCGCGACACCGGTGCCCGCCATGATCGCGGTCGGCGTAGCGAGGCCCAGCGCGCAGGGGCAGGCGATCACCAGCACGGCCACCGCATTGAGTAATCCCTGTTGCCAATTGCCATTCGCCGCCCACCAGCCGAGAAACGTCAGCGCGGCCACGCCCAACACCACCGGCACGAACACGGCGCTGACGCGATCCACCAATCGCTGGATCGGTGCCTTTTCCGCTTGCGCTGACAGAACCATGCGGATAATGCGCGCCAGCGTGCTCTCATTGCCGACAGCGGAGGTTTTGATCAGCAGCAATCCTTCACCGTTAACGGCACCCCCGGTAACGTGACTGCCGATCAGTTTTGCCACCGGCAAACTCTCACCGGTGATGAGCGATTCATCGACATGCGATTCACCTTCAATCACCTCGCCATCGACCGCCACCCGCTCGCCGGGGCGCACCACCACGATATCGCCGCGCTGCACGGCATCCATCGCGACATCCAAATCCGCACCCTGTTTTCGTACCCGCGCACGCTCGGGCCGCAACGCCTGCAACGCGCGGATCGCGTCCGTCGTTTGCCGTTTGGCGCGCGCTTCCAGCCACTTGCCAAGCAATACCAGCGTGATCACCACCGATGACGCTTCAAAATACAATGGCACCATCGCGCCGGACTTCGCGATCAGCCACAAATAAATGCTCAATCCATACGCGGCACTGGTACCGAGCGCCACCAGCAAATCCATGTTGCCCGATTTTGCCAACAACGCTTTCCAGCCGGCGCGATAAAAGCGCGCGCCCAAATAAAACTGCACCGGTGTTGCCAGCAAAAACTGCATCCACGCGGGCAGCATCCAATGCGTGCCGGCCAGTTCCGCGATCATTGGTATCACCAGCGGCAAGGTCAGAATACCCGCAGCAATCACCGGTGCGCCGCCGTGGTTGGGTGTCAGTGGTGCGGTCGGGTCGCCGGCTGTTTTACGGGTCGCCTCATAGCCCGCGCGCGCGACCACCGCGATGATTTCCGTCGCCGGAACCGCGCCTGCCACGGTTTGCACATGCGCTTCTTCGGTGGCGAGATTGACGCTCACTTTTATCACGCCGGGCAATTTTCCGATCACCGCCTCGACCCGACCGGCACACGATGCGCAGGTCATGCCGCCGATTGAAAATTCCAACGCTTCATTCGCAACCCCATAACCGGCTTGTTCAATGGCCTTGACGACGCCAACGACATTGATGTCGCCACCTCCATGCGCGGTGAGTGTGACGCGTTCGGTGGCGAGGTTGACGTTGGCCTTGGCGATGCCCGGCAGGCGCGCAAGCGCCGCCTCAACGCGGCTCGCGCACGATGCACAGGTCATGCCGGTAATTGGCAGTTCCAGTCGCGCTCCCAACGGCGGTGTGACGGTTGTCACGTTGATGCCGACTCAGGGGCGATGCTATGCCGCGATTTGCGGATGGTAGCCGGCGGCGGTAATCGCCGCGCGCACGGCGTCGGTATCCATCAGCGTGCCGATGCGTACCTGCTTGGTCTGGACATTGGCGTCCACCGTGGCACCGGGGTCGAGGCCTTTCACGACGCGCGTGATGCTGGCCACGCAGCCGCCGCAGGTCATATCGTTGATGGTGAATTCAATCATGGGGTACTCCCGAAG
>JANLQC010000289.1:0-1895 GCA_031367575.1 Betaproteobacteria bacterium
GGTGTATCCGGCGCACGATTACAAGGGCCGCAGCCACTCCACGCTGGCCGACGAATTCGCCCATAATCCTCGCCTTCAGGTGCAGGAGCGCGCCGCGTTCGTGGCGATGATGCAGAATCTGAATCTCACCATGCCGCGCCACATTACCGAAGCGTTGCGCACCAATATCAGCGGCGGCAAAACGGTCGCACAAATGTTGGCGGAAGCCGCCGATACGGTGCCGTTCATGTCGCAGGCGGAACTGTTGTCGCGGCTTGCGGCCAGGGACACGAATCTGATCATTCTCGACGTGCGCGAACGCGAGGCTTTTCTCGCCGGGCACATAGACGGCGCAAAACATTTGCCGCGCGGCCAGCTGGAATTGCGCGTCAACGAAGAATTGCCCGATCCCACCCAACGCGTGCTGACCTGTTGCGAATTCGGACAAATTTCCACGCTCGCGGCGGCGACCTTGCGCGCGATGGGATTTCAGCGTGCGGTGGCGATGGATGGCGGGGTGAAGGCGTGGCGGGCGGCGGGCTATCCGTTGGTCGCGGGTTAACGTCGGGGATATGTGCGGGACGCGAATACACTAGCATTGACGCGCTTTTCAGGACACTTTCGCCCCGAACGCCGCGCCAGTGCTTGACTTTACCTTATTGATTTCCAATCAAAACGCCACCGCCACATTCACCCCCACCATCACCGTTCTTCCCGGCGCCGGCTCGAAAAATCGCCCTCGCGCTTCTGCCACGATCACGGAGCCGATATAACGATGATCGGTCACGTTATCGATGCGCACGAATTCGCTGATGCGCAAATTTGTCCTGGTGTCGGTAATCCACACCTGCTGAAATCCGCCGCGAGCATTGGCAACGCCATATCCGGCAGCGGCATCAACATTGGCTTCATTGACAGTGACTTTGCTCGACGCGCGATATTCAATGCCGGCATGAAATCCGCTCAATGCATGCCGCCAAATCAGTTCGCCATAAAATACCGCGCGCGCCACACCGGGTAGCAAATTGCCTGCGGGAACGGCGACCGGCGGCGTACCGGCGCGGTACGAATCAGTGAATCGCGCGTTCAACCAGGTGTATGCTGCCGCCGCCTCGAAACCGAACGGCAACATGCTCTCAAGCGACATTTCCACGCCCTCGCGTTTGGTGCGCGACGCGTTGCGAAAATCGCTGCGCCCGCCGGCCGAGGCATTGGTGACAATTTCGTCGCGCGTGTTGATTTGAAACAGCGCCGCATTGAAGCGGGTTCCGTCACCGGGGCGGCCTTTGAACCCGATCTCGGCGTGGCGGCTCAATGCCGGGCGCAGCGCAAAATTGAGACCGGTTGCGCCGCCGGGCCGATAGGCCAACTCCGCAAAGGTCGGCGTTTCAAATCCTTCGCCGACATTGGCGTAAATATTCCAGCGTGGCGCGAGTTTGAAAATCGCCCCCAGCGCCGGTGTGGTGCGCGAAAAATCCACGCGCCCGCTGTCATCCGGATTCACGCCGACGATATAGTGATCGCGCGAATCAAATTTCACCCGGCTCGCACGCGCACCGCCGCTGATGCTGAAAAATTCCGACAGCGGCCATTCCGCCTGCGCGTAAAAATCGGTATTTGCGACACGGTCGTCCTCGTCGCGTTTGACAACCCCCTGCACACCGGCATTGTTCACAAAACCACGGCGGCGCTCATCGAGTTTGTCGGTGTCGATCCCGAACGAAAAAATCAGCGCGCGCTCATCAATCGAAACGCGCCGCGTCCAACGCACGCCGATGCCCGCTTAAGTGCGATCAAGATCGACCACGCCGCCCGCACCCAATCGGGTATTGCCATCCTGGCCGAGAAATTGTTTGACGGTGCGCGCACCGCCGTAGATTCTGGCTTGCCACGATCCGGTCATTTCGTTCGCGTTA
>JANLQC010000300.1:0-2180 GCA_031367575.1 Betaproteobacteria bacterium
GCCAGCAACAATAAAACCAGCACCACCGCCAAGATGCGGCTGCGAGGGAAGTCATTTGAAAGTAGGCGATTCAGCATTTATGTCCCTACCGGTTCGCAACCGGATACAAGCCTTGCGGGCGCCACAACAACACCGCCGCCATCAGCGCAATATTGGAAAACAGCGCGACCTTCGGCGCAAGAAATCCGGCGTAATTCGCCATCAGTCCGACCAGCAACGCACCGATCAATGCGCCACCGGTGGAACCGAGTCCGCCAATGATGATGACGATAAAAATCAGCACGTTGACCTGCGCGCCCATTTGCGGAAAAACATTTTGCTGATACATCCCCCACATCACCCCGCCGAGCCCCGCCAGCGCACTGCCGACCACGAACACACCGACAAACAAGCGGCGGATGCGATAGCCGAGTGCTTCCACCATTTCGCGATCCTGCACGCCGGCGCGGATCAGCAGGCCGATCTTGGTGCGGCTTAACGTCCACGCGAGTGCGGCAAAAACAATCAGCCCCACTGCCATTGCGATCAATCTGAATTTTTCAATCGCGGCGTCGCCGATCAAAATCGCGCCGCGCATGCCTTCGGGCAGCGGCAACGGAATCTGCTGCGCGCCCCAAATGACTTTGATCAGTTCCTCGCCGATAATCATGCCGCCCATCGTGATGAGAATTTGTTTCAGATGCTGGCCATAGACGGGCCGCACGATGAATCGTTCAAACGCGAGACCGACTGCACTTGCCACCAGCATGGCGATCAACATCGCCGGAAGCACCGCCACCAAATTGCGCCACAACTCTTGCGAGCCGGTCCAGTCGCCCATCGCACCGAGCACCGAGGTTGCGACAAACGCGCCGAGCGCAATGAACACGCCGTGGCCGAAATTGAGTACATCCATCAGGCCGAATACCAGCGTGAGGCCGGAGGCGATCACAAAAATAATCATGCCCATCGCAAGGCCGGCAACGGTGAGCGTCACCCAGGTCGAGCCGGAACCGATCAGCGGCAACGCCAGCAACGCCAGCACCGGCACCAGTGCCAGCGGTTTCCAGTCGGCATCGCGATCTTTCATAGCGTCAGGCCAAGCAAAGTACGCTGCTTTTCTTCGTCATCCGCCAGTGCCTGCATTGAACCGCGATGCACCACGCGACCGTTATCCATGATGGCAACGTGATCGCCCAATCGCTTCGCGAAATGGATGTTTTGTTCCACCAGCAAAATCGTCACGCCGCTCGCCTTCAGTTCGGCAAAGGCATCGATCATGTTGTTGATGATGGCGGGGGCCAGACCCTTGCTCGGTTCATCGACGATAAGAAGTTCGCGCGGCTCGACGATGGCGCGCGCAACCGCGAGCATCTGCTTTTGCCCGCCCGACAATTTCCCTGCCGGATAAGACCAGAATTTTTCCACCGCCGGAAACAGCGAGAAAATCCACTTCAATCGCGTGTCGTCGATGTCGCTCGCGCGTCGCGCGCCGCGCGCGGCGAGCAGCATGTTTTCTTTCACCGTGAGATCGGAAAAAATGCCCATGGTCTCGGGCACGTAGGCAATATTGAGTCCGGCGATTTGCGGAGTGCTCAGGGTTGAAATGTCCTTATCCGCAAACGCGATGCGCCCGGCCGCGGCGCGCCACAGTCCCATGATGGTTCGCAGCGTGGTGGATTTTCCCGCGCCGTTGCGGCCGAGCAGCATCGTCAATTGACCGCGCGGCACCGCCAAATCCACGCCATGCAGGATGTGATACGCACCGATGTGGGTATGCACGCCGGTCAGCGTGAGGAGCGGTTCGCTCACGCTGAAACTTTCGCGATGCCCAGATAGGCCTCCTGAACAATCGGTGACGCGATCACCTCGGCCGGGTCGCCATCGGCCACCAGCGTGCCGTTATGCAACACGATGATGCGGTCGGCCAGTTCGCGCACCACATCCATCTTGTGCTCGACCAGCAGAATCGTTTTGGTTTTGTCTTCGCGCAGGCGGCGAATCAGGTTGAGCACGGCGGGCATTTCATCGGCGCTCATGCCGGCCGTCGGTTCGTCGAACATGAACACGCTGGACTCGAGCGCGATCAGCATCGCCACTTCCAGTTTGCGCTGGTCGCCGTGCGGCAGGCTGGCGACATTGCTGTTCGCCTTGTCGATCAGTGCGACCGATTCGAGGATTTCGGCTGCGCGTTCGGTCAG
>JANLQC010000302.1:0-2215 GCA_031367575.1 Betaproteobacteria bacterium
CACCACCCGCACCGCCACCTAAAATCTTCCGATCTCGCGCGGCTGCTACTACTGCGCGTAGGCACCCGGGCGCCGGCGACACCCACCCTCCTCCGCCACCCGCTGCTGCCGGTGTTGTACGCGCACGCCACGTTTGGCGGCGTGGTGCCGAATGCCGGGCAGACGCGTTTCATTCATGATGTCGATTCATTCAATTTGCTGCTGGATGACGTGGTCGCGCACCAGAACAATCACAAATATCACGGCACGCTGCGGCGCGTCGGCATTGCGCCGCATTCACTGCGTGCGGTGACACCCGCCGAGCTCAAGTCGATCATCGCGCATCTCGATTCAATTGACCGTAGTGCGCCGATCCACATTCATGCGGCCGAGCAACTGAAGGAAGTCAACGATTGCCTCGCGTGGAGCCACAAGCGACCGGTCGCGTGGCTGCTCGATAACCTGCCGATCAATGAACGCTGGTGTCTGGTGCATGCCACCCATCTCGATGACGATGAAACATTTCGCCTGGCCAAGTGCGGTGCGGTGGCGGGACTTTGCCCGAGCACGGAAGCAAATTTGGGCGACGGCATATTCAACGCGCCGGATTATTTTTTGCAGAATGGTCATTGGGCGATTGGCGGCGACAGTCATGTCGGTGTCGATCCGTTCCGTGAACTTGCGTTGATCGAATATTCGCAGCGCCTCAAAAGTGCGCGCCGCAATATTTTGGCGACAGCGGGCGTGGCCTCCATCGGCGGCGGATTGTTTCGGCAGGCGCTGGCCGGCGGTGCGCAGGCATCCGGCCAGCGCATTGGTGCGATTGCCGCACGCTGCCATGCGGACCTGGTGGTGTTGAATGGCGAAGACGTGGCGCTGGCCGAACACGAGGGCGACGCGCTGCTTGACGCGGCGATTTTCGGGCCGACCCGGCGACCGGTGCGCGACGTGATGGCCGGCGGCGCGTGGGTGGTGCGCGGCGGGCGGCATGCGCATGAGCAGCCCGCCTTTGTGCAATATCGGGCGGCGTTGAAACGGCTGTTGCATTGATGTCAGGTGGCACCGTGAATCACCTCTGGATCAACGCCCGGATCGCCACCATGCAGGGCGACGGTCTTGGTTTGATTGAGCGCGGCGCGATGGTGACAAGCGATGACAAAATCGTTTGGGTGGGCCCGATGGATTCATTGCCGGCGGCTTTGCACATCGACGAAAAATTCGATTGTGCCGGCGCGCTGATGACACCCGGTCTCATCGATTGTCACACCCATCTGGTTTTTGCCGGCAACCGCGCAATCGAGTTTGAGCAACGCCTCAATGGCGCAAGTTACGAGGAGATCGCGCGCACTGGCGGCGGCATACTTTCCACCGTGCGTGCAACGCGCGCGGCCGATGAGCAGAGTTTATTGATGCAAAGTGAACATCGTCTTCACGCCTTGATGCGTGAAGGCGTGACCACGGTTGAAATCAAATCCGGCTACGGCCTCGATATTGACACCGAGAAAAAAATGTTGCGGGTCGCGCGCCGCCTTGGTAAACAAAACGCGATGACGGTGCGCACAACTTTCCTCGGCGCGCATGCGCTTCCCGCCGAATTTTCCGGTCGCGCGCGTGAGTACATCGATTTTGTCTGCGACAAAATGCTGCCCGCCATCGCGGAATCGGGATTGGCCGATGCGGTGGATGTGTTCTGTGAAAACATCGGTTTCACGAACGTTGAAACGCGGCAGGTGTTCGAAGCCGCACGCCGCCATGGCTTGCCGGTCAAGTTGCATGCCGAGCAGTTGTCCGATAGCGGCGGTGCCGCACTCGCGGCCGAATTTGGCGCGCTGTCGGCGGACCATCTGGAATATCTCAGTGAAAATGGCGTTAACGCGATGGCGGCAAGTGGTACGGTTGCAGTGTTGCTGCCGGGCGCATTTTATTTTCTGCGCGAGAAAAAACTGCCGCCAATTGATGCCTTGCGCGCGGCGCGCGTCGCGATCGCGGTCGCAAGTGACCTCAATCCGGGAACCTCACCCATCGCATCCCTGCTTGCCAACATGCACATGGCCGCGACCCTGTTTCGCTTGACTCCCGTTGAAGTGCTGCGCGGCGTTACCGTCAACGCCGCGCGTGCGCTGGGCTTGGCCATCAGCCACGGTCAACTCACAATCGGAGCGCGTGCGGATTTTTGCCTCTGGGATATTGGCACGCCTGCAGAACTCGTGTATTGGCTGGGTGGCATTAGGCCGGC
>JANLQC010000315.1:0-2993 GCA_031367575.1 Betaproteobacteria bacterium
TTCGAGTTATGGATGCGGCGCATCGCCGAGCTATCCGAAGCGGACTTAAGTTCGGGGCGGTTCCTGCAAAACACGCTGGAGGAAATCGAAAAATTCCCCTGGATCGTCGGCTGCATCTGGCAATCGCCCGATGGCCCGGGACAATATGGCCGGAAGACGGAATTCGATTCCGCGTTCCGCTACCACGATCTTGAAATCACTTTTTTCACCGAAATCCGCATGTCGCCGGCAATGTTTTTGCATCTGCGATTGCTGGCACAAGTGGTGGGGGAGTTCTACGAAGGCAAGCGCCGCGAACAGGTGCTCAAACAAAATGCCTATATGCAGGCGGTGCATGAGACCGGTGCGCGGCTCACGCACGACATGAAAAATTTGTTGCAGTCACTTTATGCGCTGACCTCCGCGAGTGGGTCCCGACCAGAAATCGAAAAACGCCGCAAGTCGGACTACGACGCGATGCTGGAACGGCAATTGCCGCAGTTGGCAAAACGGCTGCAAACCACGCTCGACAAACTGCAAAACCCGGCGCTGAGGGCTGCCTATACGATGCTGCCGGCTGAGGAATGGTGGCAAGATGTCATTGAGCGGCACGCCGATAGCGGTGCCACTTTCAAGGCACTTGGCCCACTCGTCGGTACGATTCCCGCCAACCTTTTTGATGCGGTGCTGGAGAACTGCCTGGAGAATGCCCGCAAGAAAAAAATGGCGGAACCGACGATTTCGATCACGGTGGAAATCTCGATTCGCGACGAGAACGCCAGATTGTCGATTACCGATACGGGCAGTGCGATACCTTCTGGCGCGGCGGGTGAACTGTTCCATTCTCCGATTGCCAATACGCGGCGGAGCGGCTATGGCATTGGGCTATTTCAATCGTATCGGCAGGCGGCGGAGCTGGGATATGTGCTCGCGCTGGCAAGCAATCGCGCGGGGGCGGTGCGGTTTGAGTTGCGGAGTGCGCCGAACGCGTAGAACGCCATTTGGCGCGGGTTTTGGAATGTTTTTGGCTGGAGAAGCTCACCAACACTCGATTCATTGCGCTTGCCGAAAGCGCCAAAAAATCCGCGCGCTACGGGAGTTTTCCGGCTCGCCCCATTCTGTCGAACAGGGTATTTAACGACATCCACGTCACCAGATCGTCAAAAGTGGCGTCGGGCGTTCCGCTCGAGAAAACCTTGTCGTTGTTCTGATTGTTGGCTTCATCGATGGAATTGTTGCCATTGTTTTTGCCGAGCGAAAACAGCACCGTTGGTGCCTGTTGACTCAATACCGTCATCGCTCCGCAATTGGCTGAAGGGGGCCCGGCAGTGAGCCCGGTGGCACAGACATAGAGGTGAGTAGTTGCTGCAACCGACATCATGGTCGCAGTTCTTATGCCGTCAGTCGTCGTAAGCGCTGGTGTTGCGATGACCGCAGGGGGCACAATCACGGCGGGCACGTCACTAACGGCATAACGAATGCGTCGTGCAGTTGTGCCATCGACCCAGGCATCGGTCGCAAACCCCGACGCATCCACGGGCGCCATGCCAAGTGTTACCGCGGGAAGAAACCCGACCAACGTGGCGCAGGCTCCGCCACCGACTGGTGCTTCCTGCCCTGCGCTCGCGGCCGTTGCCGGACAAGGTAGGCGGCCGTGTGCGGCTGCGTAACCATAAAGCGCATCCTTGGCGCTTTCAAGGTATTTCTGTGTCTCCTCCGCGCGCCGCTGTTCGACCTGTGTGGCAAGCGGCACGGCCACAATCGCGAGTAATACGGAGATGATGATCAGCACCATCGCGATCTCGACAAGCGAAAAACCACGTCCACGGTTCGACGACCGGCTAACGCGGGATCGTGGCAACGGTATCAGCATAGGTCGATGTGTGATTTGCATTGGGGTCGGCAAAAATTCGTGTACTTGAGCCGGTGTTGTTGGGCGCTTCGAGGAAATCGTTGACCGATGGTGTGGCCAAATAACGGTTCTGTGAATTGATCATCTTTCCTGACGATATCACGACGGCATTCAGCCCGCTTCGCGCACCTGCCGACAGACAATTGGCACCGCACGTGTTGCCACCGATCACGGGGGACGCATCGGCAGAAATAGCGGCGTACATGAACTCATTCCATTTGTGCGCGGCATACCATGTTGGCAGTTCGGGAAACGTCCGAATATTGGATAAGGTGACGATTCCAAAACCATTGGTGCTTGCGGAACCGGTCTGAAGCGTGGGAGGAATATCAAATGGGATCGCCCCGGAACCGTTCGGGACCCACCTATCGACCGCCGACAACATTCCGATACTGGAAACGCTGGCGGTTGCGACGCTGCGACGAACAAACTGAAACGCGTCTGTAGAAAAGGATGGGGCACCACTTCCGGCTATTCCAGTAAATTGCACCGTTATTGTCCGCGTTTGTGCGCCGGGGTAGTTGCTGCCATAAAGTGCATAAGTACCCGTACAGCAAGGACGCCGCTGGACGTTGTAGCTCACGACCTGAGTCTGAGTGAATGTATAAATATCACAAGTCAACTCGTTTAGTGCCGCGTACGAGCAAAGGAGCGAAGGGGTTGCGACTGACGAGGACTTCAATGCCAGAAATTCCGCCGCTGTCACAGTTCTCGGAATTGCCGCCGTAGTCCCTGTGGTTCGAATTCGGCATTGGTATGATCCTCCAAAACAGAGAAATGCAGGCGATGATGTTCCGGCAGGCGATACACTGTCGCTCGCAGCAGAGGATCCAATTGACCACGTCAATTCGGTTTTGAATTGCTGTCCCGCCGTCGGCGTGTGGAAGGGAACCAAACCTGAAATCGTTCCGGCAGTTGCAAGGAAGGCGTTTGTAACCGAACTTGGATCACCAACAGGCGCAAGCCATGGGTAGCGAACATACGCAGCTTGGTAATTTAAGAGCGCCTCGCGCAATTGATGTGCTGCCCTGTTTTCCACGCGCGCCATCAAATCGTCGATGGTGACAAAAATTAGGCGATCATTGAACTCGCTGGTTGTATC
>JANLQC010000316.1:0-3248 GCA_031367575.1 Betaproteobacteria bacterium
TCACGATCCGGGATTTCGAACGCGTCAGCGCGATCACCTTCTGCGCCAGTTCGAGAATGGTGAATTCGCCCGGATTGCCCAGATTGACGGGGCCCGTCAGTTCCGCCGGGCTTTCCATCAAGCGAATCAAGCCATCGACCAGATCATCGACGTAGCAAAATGAACGCGTCTGCTGGCCTTCGCCATAGACCGTGATCGGCTCATTCTTCAATGCCTGCATGATGAAGTTCGACACCACCCGCCCGTCGTTGGGCTGCATGCCGGGGCCGTAGGTGTTGAAAATGCGCGCAACTTTGATGCTCACTTTATATTGCCGGTAGTAGTCAAAAAACAATGTCTCCGCACATCGTTTGCCTTCGTCATAGCAAGCGCGCATTCCAATCGGGTTGACCCGCCCCCAATAGTCCTCGGTCTGCGGGTGAACTTCCGGGTCGCCGTAAACTTCACTGGTGGAAGCTTGCAAAATGCGCGCCTTGACGCGCTTCGCCAACCCCAGCATGTTGATGGCACCATGCACGCTGGTCTTGGTGGTTTGCACCGGATCGTATTGATAGTGGATGGGCGAGGCCGGGCAGGCGAGATTGTAAATCTCATCCACTTCGACGTAGAGCGGAAACGTCACGTCGTGACGGATCAATTCGAAGTGGGCGTTGCCCAGCAAATGCCGGATATTGTCTTTGCTGCCGGTAAAAAAATTGTCCACGCACAGCACATCGTAATGCCGGTTAATGAGTTGCTCGCATAGGTGCGAGCCGAGAAAACCGGCACCACCCGTGACGAGTACGCGTTTTGTCTGGAATCTTCCCATTGCGTTGTGTCCTTCCGTTTTTTTTAATTCTGATGCGTTCCATGCATTGAGCGCAATGTCAGCGCAACGCCGACACTCTGTTTTTGCATGACAATTGTGTGAATCGGAAAACAGTATGCCTCAAGGCGATTTCATTGCACGCAATCACGCAACCGCATTTTGGTTCGCATTTTGGTTTAGTTCGCGTCCGGCTTTCAATTGATCAATCAAATGCAGATAGCCTTCCAGATGCCGCGCTTCCGTCCAGTGCAGTTCAAACGCCTTGCGCCCCGCCTCACCCATGCTTTTCCTGAGTGCGATGTCATTTTGCAGCGTTTGGATGGCGGTGCCCAGTTCATCAGCGCCGGTATACGTGACGCCCGCGCTGCTGGCCTCGATCAATTCGGGCAAGGCACCCAAATCATGGACGATGGCGGGCGTGCCCTGACTGAATGACTCGACCACGACCAGGCCGAACGTTTCATAGGTGAGCGAGGGAACCAGCGTTGCGACGGCGTGCGCATAGGCCGCCTTCAACATGGCGCCCTGTCGCCACCCGGCAAAATGTATCTGCGGCGAGTCACCCGCGAGTTGGCGCAACTGCGCCTCTTCATTGCCTTGTCCGATGATCAGCAAATCGGCTGCGCCCGGATTCAGGAAATGCGGAATCAACGTATGCGCACCCTTGATTTTTTCAAGTCGACCCACAAACAGAAAATACGGTCGCTCGGGCACCTTGGCCTCGCGGCGGCTCATGGTTGATGTCGTGGTCCAGGCGGCATCCAGCCCGTGCGGAAGATGCGCCATCGGCCGGTCGATGCCCGCCGCTTGATGGCGTTGGCGGGTGAATCGGCTGGGGGCGATGAAGCTGTCCACGTGCTTCAGGCTGCGCGTTAACAAATCGCTGTATCGCCACATCTGTGGCGGGCGGCGATGCGCGATGGTGCAGGCAAAACAACTCGGTTTCTCGCACGGTTCACGATTGAATTTGTACAGCACGTGAGTGGGGCAAACCAGCCAATGCTCGTGTAACGTGTAGAGTTTGAGCGCATCACCATAGGCAAGAATGGCCGGGCCACCGACCAGCGAAATATTGTGGAAGTGGATGACATCGAATCTGCCGTCGGCCAGCAATGCACGCAACGGTGCTGATTTGAAATGGGGCCGGCCGGTGAAGTAAGTCGCGAGTGGCGACAAGGTGCCCACGCGACTGTGCAAACTGTGCAGGGTAATATTGGGGTGATTGTCCCATCCCGCTGGCAACGCCTGCCCGCCGACCGCACGATAACTGTCGAGACAATGAATCACCTCCACCGTATGGCCGGCCGCGGCGAGGCAATTGCTGAGCCGCCACACGAACACGCCGTCGCCGCCGAACGCATGCGGCGGATAGAACGTGGTGACCATGCAAAATTTCAACGCGCGACCTCTTGCAGTAGCGCGGAGAATTCTGCGGCGGCGCGCTGCCATGAAAAATCAGCGGAGCGTGCCAATGCCGCCGCCGCCATTTGTCGGCGGCGTGCGGGGTCAGCCAATATGGTGTCGAGTGCGTTGGTGAGCGCATCGACATCGTGCGGAGCAAAGGCGATCACGGCATCCTTTAACAGTGATGCGGCCGGCCCCACTTCACTCACCACCGAAGGCGTGCCACAGGCGGCGGCTTCAAAGGCGGGCAAGCCAAAACCCTCTTCAAGCGACGGCATCACCAGCAATTCCGCGCGATTCAGCAGCTCGATCAGGCTGGTGTCATTAACAAACCCGGTAAAGCAGACTTGGTTCGTCAAATCATTCTGTTCCACCTGGCGTTTCAATTCGCTATAGGCTGAAAAAAACACATCGCCGGAAAAATTTCCCACCAATAACAAGCGCAGCGTCGGAAAGCGCGGCGCAATGCGGCGAAACGCTTCGATCAACACCTTCAGATTTTTGTGCGGACTCAATCCACCCACATAAATGAGATAACGCAATCCCGCTGTGAGGCCATGGCCAGTGAGGATGTCGGCGGGATCACGCGCCTCCGGCATGACACGAAATAGCGGGTCGTGCGCTTCAAGAATCACCCGAACTTTGTGATCCGGCAATTTGAACTGCTCGCAAATTCCGGCTTTGGCATGATCCGACACGGTGAGAATCATCCGCGCCTGCCGGTGCGCCAACGCCAGCTTGGCGCGCCAGAAAAATTGCGCGCGTTTGTGGGGAAAAATCATTTCAGGATGGCGTTCGGCAATCACGTCGTGAATCGCGACGATTGTCGGCACCGGTCGAATCAACGGGAAATAGGTATACACCGAGGGAAAGAAGAACGCATCCAGCCGGTGCTGCGCGACTGCCCGCGACATGCGCAGCAAATCGACCATGCTGCGCCGACCGTCGGCCGATGCCGCCTTGCCTGGTGCCTCGCTTAAACCCACGACCACGGCCTTGAAGCCCGGCGGCAGGTCATTCGCGGCCGCACTTTCTG
>JANLQC010000324.1:0-10374 GCA_031367575.1 Betaproteobacteria bacterium
AAAGCGCTCGGCACCTTGTTGCTGATCGCCGCGTTCGGCGTGATCGCATTGGTATTGCTGGTGGTCGTCGGTTTGCTCTATGGGCTCGGCTTGTTGTTCGTGGGCGTGCTGATTTTCAGCCTGCTCGCGGTCCTGGTCAGCATGGTGCCGGCACTGGCGCCGTTCATCCTGATCGGCCTCGCCGTGTATTGGTTCTGGTGGCGCAAGCGCGAAAAAAATCCGCTAGACTAGAATTTATGTCAACCGAAATCACTGCAATCATTGCCGAGGACGAGCCGATCCTCCGCGCGCAATTAAAAGCCAAGCTCACCAGACTTTGGCCGGCATTGAAAATTCTGGCCGAGGTCGGCGATGGCGAAGCCGCGCTGGAGGCGATCACCGAATTGAAACCGCGCCTCGCGTTTCTCGATATCCAGATGCCGGAAATGACCGGTGTTGAGGTGGCCAAGTCGCTCGCCGCGCGGGTGGCAAACGCGGGTGACATCAAATGCCACATCGTGTTCGTCACCGCGTTCGATCAATATGCGGTCGATGCTTTCGACACCGGTGCCATCGACTACGTGTTAAAGCCCTACAGCGATGACCGACTGCAAACCGCGATCACGCGTTTGCAGGAACGGCTCGGCGATTCGCCCGCCGCCGACGCGCCGCAAAATCTGCAAGCACTGGTCGCGCATCTTTCCGCCAAATTGAATCCGCAATCCGAAAAATTGAAGTGGATCAAAGCCAACATCGGCGCGAATTTGCGGCTGATTCCGATCGAGGACGTGCTGTTTTTTCAGTCGGACGAGAAATACACGCTGGTGGCGACCAAGGAATTCGATGCACTGATCAAAACGCCGATCAAGGAAATTCTCGATGGGATTGACGCCGAAAAATTCTGGCAGATCCATCGTTCGACCATTGTCAATGCGTCGGCCATCGATGCGGTTTCACGCGATTTTCGTGGACAGGCGACGGTGAAGGTCAAGGGGCGGAAAGAAAATCTCACCGTCAGCCGGCCGTTTTCGCATTTGTTCAAACAGATGTAGGGTTCAGGCACCGCAGGATGGGTGGAGGCGCACTTGCCGATATCCATCACGGTTCGCCTATTTATTGATGGGTATCGCTGCGCTCCACCCATCCTACGGCGGCGGCGGGGAAATTCTGCACTACTCCCAGTATTTCGCAAACCCGATCACGCCCGCCGCCCAGCGCGCCACGCCATACGCGAACCACGATTCCACGCGCGCAAACAGGCCGCGCCGCTGCCAGTCCTCGGTGCGGCAGCGCCGTGCGCCGCCACCTATTTCCGCCATCACCGATTCGCGCAATTGGCGCGCGAATGCTTTGTCCATCACCACCACGTTGGCTTCGCGATTCAGAAACAGGCTGAACGGATCAAGATTGCTGGAACCCACCGTGGCCCATTCGTCATCGACCACCGCGACCTTGCCGTGCAGCATGCTTTTGTCGTATTCATAAATCGCCACGCCCACGCCAAGCAATCGCGCATACAGCGCGCGGGTGGCCATCTGCAACAGCCGGTGATCGGCGCGGCCTTGCAGCAAAATGGTGATCGCGACCCCGCGGTTGGCCGCGTTGACCAGCACCCGCCGCAAATGTCGTCCCGGCAAAAAGTACGGGCAGACCAGCAACACACTCTCGCGCGAATGTTTAATCGCCTGGTTGTACATGCGTTCAATGGCGCGCCGATGGCGAACACTGTCGCGCACCACAAACGCGGCGCGCTGATCGCCGACAAGCGCGGGGCTGACCGGCACCGGTTGATCGCCCACATCCTTGTGGCGCAAATGCAGCAGCGCCACCCAGCGCCACAGGTGATGCGAAGACGGATAAATATCGGCCAGCAGCGGCCCTTCCACCTGCACGGCGTAATCGTAGCGCGGGTGCTCGGACAGCGATTCGGTCATGTCATCGACCAGATTGATGCCGCCGACGAACCCCACTTTGCCGTCCACCAGCGCAATCTTTCGATGGATGCGCCGCAAGTGGCTGCGCCGGAAACCAAACCATTTGCTGACCGGCCGGAATATCAACAACTTGACGCCCGCGCTTTGCAGCGCGTCAAAAAATACCGTGGACGTGCGCCACGAGCCCACACCATCCACCAATAGCCGCACCGCCACGCCACGTCTGGCCGCGCGCATCATGGCGTCACCAATGAGTTTGCCTGCGGCATCGGCCTCAAAAATGTAAGTCTCGATGCGTACATCCAACACCGCCGCATCAATGGCGTTGATCAGCGCCGGAAAAAAATCCGCGCCGTTCTTCAGCAAGGTAATTCGATTGCCCTCGATGAGATCCATTTATTTCCGGCTGAACGTGACCGACAGCCCGGCGTGATCCGACATCCCGTGCCATTTCGCGCCATCGACATTGCCGTGCAATCGCTGCGCCTGATGCACATGCAGGCCGCGCACATAAATGCGGTCCAGGGTCAGGATCGGCATGAACGCGGGAAAGGTGCGCGCCGGTTTTCCGTGCGTCATTTCAAACGCTTCTTCCAGCCCCAGTTCGCGAAACAGGTTGTTGCTCACGCCACTTTTCTTGCTGCGCCAATCGTTGAAATCCCCGGCCACAATCAGCGGTGAATTGTGCGCGGCACTGTCCTGCAAAAATTCCGCCAACCGCTCAAGTTGCATATTGCGGCTGCGCTGAAACAAGCCGAGGTGGACGCATACGCACGTCAGTGGCGTGGCCCAGCCGGGGATATCGATGCGCGCCATCAGGTGTCCGCGCCGCTCATAGCGATGGTGCGAAACATTCTGGTTGGTCCAGTTCACCACCGGAAACGCCGAGAGGATCGCGTTGCCGTGGTCGCCGTGCTGATGATGGGCATTGAGGCCATAGACAATATCGCGATAGCGGCCCTCGGCCAGATGTTCGTGCTGCGGCAAATCCGGCCAATTGGCGAAGCGCGCCTTGTTGCCGGCGTGCGCGCCCTGCACTTCCTGCAACAACAGAATATCGGCCTTCAACAGATCGAGCCGGTCGCGCACTTCATGAATCACCAGCTTGCGATTGAGCGGCGAGAGGCCCTTGTGGATGTTGTACGTGGCCAGCGTCACGCGCTCATTGATGCGGTTAGTCATGTGATACCGGCAATTCAGTTCTGGCCGCAAGACGGCGCGGAACATCGAGGATCGCGTCGTGATTTGTGTAGGAGAAACAAAGTGCGGCGGCCTTGTCAAAAGCAAGCCACCGGTGCTGCAAGTGTTCGCGCGCGTTCAACACAATCGGCACCCGATCCGGCAGGCAAAGGCCGAACACATGTTCGGTGTTGTGCGTGACATCAGGCGCGTAGCGGTGCCGCCAGATGGGGAAAATTTCGTACCCGTTTTGCTTATGCCAATCTTGCAAATCATATTGCGTGGCATCGATCCCGGACTCCTCAAACACTTCGCGCGTCGCGGTCGCACGTAAACTCTCGCCGATTTCCTGACTGCCGGTCACCGATTGCCAATAACCGGGACGATCAGCGCGCTCGATCAGCAGCACTTCCTGTTTGACGGTGTAAATCACGATCAGGGTGGAACGCGGAATTTTGTAGGGCTTATGCACGGTTGCAACGGCAGGCGTCGTGTCTCAGTTACGGACAAGGTCTAATTGTATCGGGCACGGTGCCAGTCGCGTGTAGGATTTTTGGCCAATCGTCTGCCGCGTCGTTTCTTGAATTCCTTCGGACTTTCAGGATTGCCTGACGCGCGATTTCTCGGCGACGAAATAGCAAAGCTCGCGCTGGTAATAGTGGCCGGTACCGCGCGGCTGGAGTCCCGCCTTCATCAGCACACGTTTGGAGGGTTCATTGTCGGCGTGTGTCAGACCGACGACACGCGCAAGCCCCAACTCAACAATTCCATAGCGCACCAATGCACGCGCCCCCTCGGTGGCAAGACCGCGCCCCCACGCTGATTTCGCCAGCCGATAGCCGACTTCCACCTCAACCGTTTTGGGGATGTAGTTCAACGCGAACACGCCGACAAAATTGCGTTTGGGTTTTTCTTCCGCCGCCCAGAATCCGAGGCCGGGAAAGTTTTGGTAAATTCGCAATGTACGAACGATACCCGCCCTCGTTTGTTCACGCGTGCGCAAGCTACCATCGCCGATGTAGCGCATCACCTCCACATTGCTGTTCAACCGATCCAGCCGGTCGAGATCGTCCATCGTGTAGCGGCGCAAGATCACGCGTTCGGTTTCGAGCAGTGTTTGCTGTGGAAACTTGATGGGATTGAGTGGTTTCATGGCGTGTACCGTGGTTTTCCTCGCCCGCTCAGGCGCGCATTTTTGCGATGATGACAGACGATCCTGAAAACCACGCGTGCGGCATGTGCGGCGTGCGATGCGCGCCGATGGCGTTGCCGTTTGCATCGATACCGATGAAACCCACATCGGCATCAAAATCGCGGCCCATCCCTTCAAGAACCGCATCAATGCTGGTTCTCAGGCTCATCCCCTTCTCGACATTGTCCGAAATTTGCCGGCAGGCGAGCGCGCGGATCACGTATTCACCGGTGCCGGTTGCGGAAGACGCGGCGAACTTTGACGCGTAAGTTCCGGCACCCGGCAGTGGCGTGTCACCGACGCGCCCGACCAATTTCATCGTCACGCCCCCGGTGGAGGTACATGCGCACAACACGCCGCGCGCATCCAATGCCACCGCGCCGATAGTGCCGCCGGCATATTCAGGATGGCTTTGCAGAAACTGGCGAATCTTCATCGCACCCTTGCCGTCGGCCCCGACCGCAATTTCCAGTTTGGATTTCTTGTCCCGCCAATCGGTGCGGCGCTCAGACGTGATCGGATCATAGTCCGCGTGCCCCATCACCCGTGCGAACCGCCGCGCACCGTCACCGGCGAGCATGACGTGATCGGTTTCATCCATCACCTGGCGCGCAACCAGAATCGGATTTTTTACGCGTTGAATCGCGGAGACGGCACCGATTTGTGATTTGTCGGACACCATCACGCAGGCGTCCATTTCCACAAAGCCGTCGATGTTCAACACCGCACCGGTGCCGGCGTTAAAAATCGGATTGTCTTCCAGCACCACCGCAGCCGCACACGCGGCATCGATCGCCGAGCCACCCGCTTCAAGAATTTTGCGACCGGCGGCGACGGCTTCAGTCGTGCCGTTAATCGCGTCGGCATCAGAGCCGGGGCGCCAGCTACCGGCACCGCCGTGGACGATCAGGGCGAGGGTCATGTCGTGCTTTCGGGAGGTGAAGCGGGAATTATACGAGGGGCAATTGGTGCCCGGTGTGGCCGAGCGTAACGAAGCGAAAGCCAAGCACCGGCGCGCCTTTCGGGGCACAATTGCTCGGCAAGCCGCACCAATGGCTGCTCTTGAAGTTCGTATTGCCTGCAACCTCAATGCCGGTGCGACTGAATGCAGTGCTTTCGCGATTCGGAATGTCCGTACTTGTTGTGCTGTTTGAGGCGGGGATTTTTTCTCCATTTCGCTAGACGACGAATAGCGATCTACGGAGCCGCCGAACAAGTTGCCCGATTGGCGCAGTACGTACTACGCACAGTATCGCCAAATGCTCCTTCGCCAATTGTTGCCCCGCCGTAATTGGCACGCGGTATTCTTCTAGCGAAGACATTGCATCTCCTCATTTTCAAGTTCACGCGTCGAGGCTCCTATGCGATTTTCCTTGATCCTTGTCCCGCTGCTCGCGCTCTTCGGCCACACATGCGGCGTATTGGCGGCACCCGGCGAATTCGATACTTCGTTTGGGCAAAATGGCATCGCGGTCGTACTGGCCAATGGCTCGGGCGTCGCGCGGTCGGTTGCCACGGATGATAACGGGCGGGTCGTGGCTATCGGTACTGGCAGGGGTCGTGAAACTAGTGAAATGATTGTCCGGACACTCGCCAATGGAAATCCCGACACGACCTTCAATGGTACCGGCACCATTATTTCACCACCAACATCGGGTGGTGTCATTGGCGGATCCTTCGGACATGAAGGTGTATCACTGCTGCCGGGTACTGGCGACAGTTTGCTCGCGGTTCGCGCGGAAGACTGGTTTTGTCCGGCCCCTACCGCTTGCTCGATGGGTTATCTGCCAAGACTTGTCGTCCGCCGGATCAATTCGACCGGCACCGTTGACGCGTCGTTTCCAGACGCCTCATTGGGCGGTGGCGATGTCACTGAAACTCAGATATTGGCCGACCGTGACGGCGGAACCACTGCAGTGAGCGCGGGTAGAAGCTTTGCAAGTGGCTTCACCACCGTACGAAGAATCAACGCTAGTGGTCAGTTGGACGCGGGCTTCAATGCCACCATCACGGCTGACATTGGTTGCCGAAGCTTGCCGGTCGGGCGCTCCAGTCGCGGCAAAGCGTTGCGCCTTCCAGACGGCAAGCTGTTATTGGCACAGGGCATCAACGTCGATCCAATTGGGCAAGTGCCTGCCAATTTTCCCTACCGCGTTTGCGTATCGCGGCTCAACACAGACGGCACGATCGATACCAGCTATGGCAACAATGGAGATTTGCTTCTCGATTCTCTTCTCTTCACATCAGCACTCAATATGCCGGTGGCATTGCTACCGCTGCCAAATGGTGGTGCTGCGCTGGTACTGCAACATACGCTTGTTCAATCAAACGTACCGCGGGCAATTTACTGGGTCATTGTCTGGTTGACAGCTAATGGCGCGCCTGATCCGACTCGATTTGGCGGTCAGGGTCTGACCGGGCCGACCGCACTCAACGTGGCCGAGCTGACGGTGGCGGCAATACAACCTGATGGAAAAATAGTTCTTGCCGGCTATCCTGAAATTCGGGCCCCAACGCCCGAAGGCAATCAACAAATCGACCATTCCCGCCCCGTTGTTGCGCGGTTACACCAAGAGGGCGGCAATGACCTCACCTTTGGCGTCGGCGGAAACGGGTACACACCGCTAATCGCGTTTGGGCGGCGCCTGCATCCAAAGCACTTGCACATTGCAAGCGACGGTAGCATTTTCGTTGCCGGTGGCGCGGCCGATGGAGCATATGTTGCAGGCGAAATCACCCAGTTTGCAATTGCAAAATTACAAGGCGCGCTGGTGTCCACTCCGCCCGCCAACTCACAATCCGGAGGCGGTGGAGGCTGTGGCATCACGCGTGATCCGCGAATCGATCCCGTGCTGCCGACATTGGTCATGCTGGCGTTACTGGCGATTGCCGGGCGACGCAGGTGCCGGTCGTAAATACAAAAACCCAAAACCGGTGCGCGCTTCCGAGCAAGAACGCACCGAATAGCCCGCCGATGCCAGAGTTTGTCGTTGTGCGACTACCCCGCCGTCACATTGCGCAACTTGATATGCAACTCCCTGAGTTGCTTATCCGTCACCGCCGACGGCGTCTCCACCATCAAATCCTGCCCGCGTTGGGTTTTCGGGAAGGCGATGACATCGCGGATCGAATCAATTTTGGTCGTCTGAAAGTCATTGCTGTTTACGCTCTGTGTTCCCTAAAACCGCGTGTTGGCGGTCCACCCCGCAATTGCCGACACCGGCAACACCTCGACAGCATCTCCCAGCGCATAGGACTGGTGCCCCGGATACAACACCAGCAAACGATCAAGTTTCAGGTCAATCATCGCGATGCGCATCGATTTGGTCAGTGTCGGCGCATCGGCACGTTTGATTTCGACGCCGATGCGTTTGCCGCCATGAAATAGCAAAAGATCGAGTTCCGCACCCTGATGTGTTGCCCAGAAATAGGCGTCCTTGACCTGAAGTGCCTTTAGCACTTCATCGATCACATAGCCTTCCCATGAGGCACCACACTTTGGGTGCTCCAATAGCGCTTTGGGGGTGTCGATGCCGAGCAATGAATGCAGCAAGCCGCTGTCGCGCACATACACTTTGGGCGCCTTGACTTGCCGCTTGCCGAGGTTTTCGTGCCACGGTGGCAATTGCCGCGCGAGATATGCGCCGGTCAGTAAATCCAAATAGCGTCTGACGCTCGGCTCCGATACACCCATCGAGCGCGCCGGGTCGGTCGCGCTCCAGATTTGACCATGGAAATGCGCGAGCATTGCCCAGAAACGGCGCAACGCGACCGGTGCCACGGCGCTGCCCAGTTGCGGCAAATCGCGTTCGACAATGGTGCGAATGAAATCCTGCCGCCAGGCGAGGCTATCGGCTTCGCTCTTCGCCAGATAGCTGCGCGGAAATCCGCCACGCCGCCAGTGCCGCTCGCTGTTTGCGGCACCAATTTCAGCCAGTGTGAGACCGGCGATATCAATCACTTCCAGCCGCCCGGCGAGCGATTCCGACGATTGCCGCAAGAGTACCGGTGAGGCGCTGCCGAGAACCAGAAATCGTGCGGGCAACGGGTGCCGATCCGCCAACACGCGCAGCACCGGAAACAGATCGGGTCGACGCTGAATTTCGTCGATCACCACCACACCCTTAAGTGGCGAGAGCGCCAGCATGGGTTCGGCCAACCGCGCCAGCGCGGCGGGGTCTTCCAGATCAAAATAATTGACGGCGCCGGATGCGACTAACGTGCGGGCCAGCGTGGTTTTGCCGCTCTGGCGCGGCCCGACCAGTGCCGCGACGCGGCTGCGTTTGAGTGCCGCGCGGACACGCGAATGTATTGAATCACGGGATAACATGCCGCCTATGATACCATGAAATTAGAACGAGGCCTGTTCGTTTTTCATGGTAAATAGGGAATTGCTCTGCGCGCCATTGCGCCCACCCCGCGCTTGCCCCCGATCCGGCTGGGAGACGTGATGAATCGCTACGCGGCCGTCACATTCCGCAACTTGATATGCAACTCCCGCAACTGCTTATCCGTCACCGTTGACGGTGTCTCCACCATCAAATCCTGCCCGCGCTGCGTTTTGGGAAACGCGATCACATCGCGGATCGAATCCCATTTTTCGCACATCAACGTCACCGAGCGATCGAGACCAAACGCGATGCCGCCCATCGGCGGCGCGCCGTATTCGAGCGCATCGAGCAGGAAGCCGAATTTGGCGCGTTGATCATCAGTCGAGATGCCGAGCACCTTGAATTGTTGTTGCTGCAATTGCGGATTGTGGATGCGCACCGAGCCGCCGCCGAGTTCCCAGCCGTTCATCGCGACGTCGTAGGCTTGCGCGAGCACCTTGGAAGGGTCGGACTCCATGAGTGCGACATGCTCGGCCTTCGGTGCCGTGAACGGGTGATGCGCGGAAACAAAGCGTTTATTTTCTTCGTCGTATTCGTAGGCGGGAAAATCGACCACCCACACCGGCTTAAAGCCGCCGTCCGCATAGCCTTTCTCGTGGCCGAGCTTCATGCGCAGCGCGCCCAACGTGTCGTACACCACTTTGGTTTTGTCGGCACAGAAGAAAATGATGTCGCCGGTTTTGGCGTTGCAGGCACCTAGAATTTTCGTCAGCGTTTCTTCGCTGAAAAATTTTACGATCGGCGATTGCAGGCCTTCCGCGTTCGGTTTGCTTGCGTCGTTGACCTTGATGTACGCGAGACCTTTCGCGCCGTAAATCGCGGCGAATCCGGCCAGATCATCGAGTTCTTTGCGGGCGAATTTTTCATTGCCACCCGGCAGACAAAGCGCGGCAACCTTGCCGTTTTTCGCGTTGGCCGCATCGACGAATACTTTAAAGCCGGAATCTTTCACGATATCGGTGAGCTCGGTGAGTTCGAGCTTCACCCGCAAGTCGGGCTTGTCGGAACCGTATTTCGCCATCGCGTCCGCATAAGTGATGCGCGGGAAGTCCGGCAGGTCCACGTTCACGCCCGCCTTCCACATCGCCTTCACGAGGCCTTCCATCATGTCCTGGATTTCACGCTCGGTCAGAAACGAGGTTTCGATATCGATCTGGGTGAATTCGGGTTGGCGATCCGCGCGTAAATCTTCGTCGCGAAAACATTTCACGATCTGGTAATAGCGATCAAAGCCCGCGACCATCAACAGTTGCTTGAACAATTGCGGGCTTTGTGGCAGTGCATAAAAGCTGCCGTCGTGAATCCGCGAGGGCACCAGAAATTCGCGCGCGCCTTCCGGCGTTGATTTGTACAGGAACGGTGTTTCGATATCGATGAATCCCTGCGCGTCCAGATATTGCCGCACCGCCATCGCGATGCGATAGCGCATGCGCAGATTTTTCTGCATCGTGTCGCGACGCAAGTCGAGGTAGCGGTATTTGAGGCGCACTTCTTCGTTGATGTTGTCGTCGTCGATCATGAACGGCGGCGTGTGCGCGGCGTTGAGGATTTCGACCTCAGATGCCAGCACTTCGATTTCGCCACTTTTCAGGTTGGTGTTGGTCGAGCCATCCGGGCGCAGGCGCACCTTGCCGATGACCTTCAGCACGAATTCGCTGCGGGTTTTGTCGGCGGTTTTGAATGCATCGGGGGTGTCGGG
>JANLQC010000390.1:0-1636 GCA_031367575.1 Betaproteobacteria bacterium
CGATGGTGCCACCGCCTGCGCGGTTGGTATGCGCGCACTCGGTGCAATGGGTGCGAAGGTTGAGTTCATTGTCCCAAATCGCTTCGAGTACGGATACGGATTAACGCCGGAAATCGTTGCGCTCGCCGCCCAACGCAATCCGCACATCATCATCACCGTGGATAACGGCATCGCGAGCGTTGAAGGTGTCGCGGAGGCGAACCGGCGCGGCATCGAAGTGCTGGTCACTGACCATCATTTGCCCGGCCATGCACTGCCCGCTGCCTCGGTGATCGTCAACCCGAATCAGGTTGGCGACAATTTCGCGAGCAAGAACCTCGCCGGTGTCGGCGTTATTTTTTACATCATGCTGGCGTTGCGCGCGGAACTCAGAACCCGCCATCATTTCGTCGGCAAATCCGAGCCCAATCTCGCGGATTTGCTCGATCTGGTGGCGCTCGGCACGGTGGCGGATGTGGTTCGATTGGATCACAACAATCGCGTGCTGGTTGAGCAAGGATTGCAACGCATGCGTAACGGGCGTACTGGCCACGTCAACCGTGGCATACGCGCGCTGATGCAGGTGGCCGGGCGCGACCCGGCGCGCGCATCGACCAATGATTTGGGATTCATGGTGGGACCGCGCCTCAATGCGGCAGGCAGGCTCACCGATATGGCGCTCGGCATCAATTGCCTGCTCGCGGATAACGACGGCACCGCACTTGAACTTGCGCAGAAGCTGGATCAATTGAACCGCGAACGCCGCACCATCGAGGCCGGCATGAAAGAAGCAGCGATGGTGGCGCTCGAAGAGGTTGATGTCGGCAACCGCTATTCGCTGTCGATGTTTGATCGCGCCTGGCATCAGGGCGTGGTGGGCATTCTCGCCTCGCGCATCCGCGAAAAATATCATCGCCCGGTGATCGCCTTCGCCAGCGATGGCAACGGCTACCTGAAAGGATCGGGGCGCTCGATCAAGGGTTTTCACCTGCGCGATGCGCTGGATCTGGTCACCAAACACGAGCCGCAATTGATCGCAAAGTTCGGCGGGCACGCGATGGCGGCCGGTCTCACCATTGCTGAATCGGCGATGGCGGATTTTGCGAAAGCGTTCGAAGTGGTCGCACGCGGCCTGCTTACACCAACTGATCTTGCTGAGCGCACGGAAACCGACGGCACGCTCGATGCGGGTGAACTTGATTTTGATTTTGTCAGTGCCATCGACGCGCAGGTGTGGGGGCAGGGTTTTGTCTCGCCAAGTTTTCTGGGCGCATTCAAGGTCGTCGATCAACGGGTGGTCGGGGAAAAGCATTTGAAACTGAAATTAAAAATGGGCGATACCACCTTTGAAGCCATGCGTTTCGGATCGGCCAATGCCCTGAACTCCAGCATTGACGCGGTGTTCCGGCCATCGATCAATGAGTTTCGCGGCAACAGGACGCTGCAATTGGTGCTGGATTACGTGGCGTAGGGATGCACGCGATGCATCGATTCCTGTCATTTCGAATCCGGCTTCATCGGCTGAAACATCTGCTTTTTTCGATGTGACCCGAAAGCAGATTCCTCCCCCGTATCAAGTAGCGGGCCGAAATAACAACTTTTCGACCCTACGCGTTACCCCACGGGTTGAGTATCAAAACGCCGGTTGGCTCAAAAT
>JANLQC010000428.1:0-2637 GCA_031367575.1 Betaproteobacteria bacterium
GATCTCTTTCTGAAGAGCGCCCGTCGTCCGCTCGATTCCAAGTGCAAACTGGAATCGCGTCCCGGGCAGCACGGTGCGAAGCAAAATCGTGTGTCGGAATACGGCACGCAGTTGCGCGAAAAACAGAAAATCCGCCGCATGTACGGTGTGCTGGAGCGTCAATTCCGCACCTACTTCGCCGAAGCCGAGCGTCGCAAGGGTGCAACCGGTGAAAACCTGTTGCAGTTGCTGGAATCGCGCCTCGACAACGCCGTCTATCGCATGGGCTTCGGCTCCACGCGAGCGGAAGCGCGCCAGTTGGTTTCGCATTGCGCGGTGCAGGTCAACGGCAAGTCGGTGAACATCCCGTCTTATTTGCTGAAGCCCGCCGACGTGATTACACTGCGTGAAAAAGCGCAAAAGCAGTTGCGTGTGCAGGATTCGCTCAAACTCGCCGAAGCCAATGGTTTCCCGAGCTGGGTGGAAGTCGATTCGAAGAAATTTTCGGGCGTCTTCAAGTCCATGCCGGATCGCGCTGAATTTGCGGCCGACATCAACGAACAACTCGTCGTCGAACTGTACTCCAAGTAATTTGTCTTTCGGGCGCGCCATATTTTGCATGGTGCGTCTTCATCTTTTATAGAGGCCACCGTCAATGCAAAGCAATGCTACGACTTTCCTGAAGCCGCGAATCATCGACGTTCAAAACATTTCCCCGGCACACGCCAAGGTTGTGATGGAGCCGTTTGAACGCGGCTATGGCCATACGCTGGGCAACGCGCTGCGTCGCATCCTGCTGTCTTCCATGCCAGGATTCGCCCCGACCGAAGTAAAAATCGCCGGTGTACTCCATGAGTATTCCACCATTGAAGGTGTTCAGGAAGACGTGGTCGATATCCTGTTGAACCTCAAGGGACTGGTGATGAAGTTGCACAACCGCAACGAAGTCACCTTGAAGCTGAAAAAGAGCGCGGCGGGTGCCGTCACCGGTGCCGACATCGAGCAGACGCACGATGTCGAAATCCTGAACCCCGATCACGTCATCGCCCATCTGACCAAGGATGGCAAGCTTGACATGCAGATCAAGATCGAAAAAGGCCGTGGCTATGTTGCTGCGACGGCACGCCGTGCCGATCATGACAACCGCACCATTGGCTCGATCCTGCTTGACGCATCGTATTCACCGGTGCGCCGCGTGTCTTATGCTGTCGAAAGTGCGCGCGTAGAACAGCGCACTGATCTTGACCGCCTCGTCATCGATATCGAAACGAACGGTGCCATCGAGCCGGAAGAAGCGGTGCGCTATGCAGCCCGCGTGCTGGTGGATCAGTTGTCGGTATTCGCCGATCTGCAAGGCACGCCGATGCAGACCGAAGAAGCCAAAGCGCCACAGATCGATCCGATCCTGTTGCAGCCAGTGGACGACCTGGAGCTCACAGTCCGCTCCGCCAACTGCCTCAAGGCCGAGAATATTTACTACATCGGTGATTTGATCCAGCGTACCGAAAACGAATTGTTGAAGACCCCGAATCTGGGCCGCAAGTCGCTCAACGAAATCAAGGAAGTCCTCGCCAGCAAAGGCCTCACGCTCGGTATGAAGCTGGAGAATTGGCCCGCAGCAGGCGTTACAAAGTGACACGGTGAAAACCGTGTCATCCCCATCAAAATGGGGATCCATTTTTGCAGCACCTAGTCATCAAAACCCATAACGATAACAAGGCCGGCTTGAATTCCTTCAAGCAAAACGGCCAAGAGACCAAAAGGAAATAACCATGAAACATCGTCACGGATTAAAGAAGTTAAACAAAACCTCGTCGCATCGACTGGCCATGTTCCGCAACATGACCAATTCGCTGCTGAAACACGAAGTCATCAAGACCACCCTGCCCAAAGCGAAAGCCCTGCGCAAAGTGTTCGAACCCATCATCACGCTGGGCAAAGAGCCGACGCTGGCCAATCGCCGCCTCGCCTTCAATCGCTTGCGTGATCGCGACATGGTTACCAAGCTGTTCGACGAACTCGGCCCGCGCTACAAAGCGCGCGCCGGCGGCTACATGCGCATCCTGAAATTCGGTTTCCGCGTCGGTGATAACGCGCCGATGGCGTTGGTCGAGCTGGTGGATCGCCCGGAAGTGACCGAAGCACCGAAGACGGAAACGACCGGCGAATAAGTTTTACCGAGTCGTAAGAAACACAAAAAAGCCGGGCTTGCCCGGCTTTTTTGTTTTCCGGCAACGCGTAGACGCAGAACCGGGTGGAAGGAATTTCTGCCGACGCCAATCGTTTTACGAATAGGCACATTTCGATTTCATTTCTATTCCGATGAGGGCGAAGAACCCGCGCATGCGACCAAGCTCAGTCTGCAACTCGCTGTGCTCAATCAAGCCCGATCACCGAATGATCTCGCTGCGCCCGGTTGGCGGCTTCATGCATTAAAAGGTGACCTTCGCGGCTACCATTCGATTACCGTGAATGGAAATTGGCGTGTCATTTTTCGATTTGGCGGTTTGGATGTCGAACTGGTTGATTATCTGGATTACCACTGAGGTTACGATGAGCAAAATGCACAATCCCCCACATCCCGGCGAAGTATTGCGTGAGTATTTGCCGGACACACTGACACTGATCGAAGTCGCAAATCGTCTCGGCGTGACGCGC